>CAZKIC010000190.1:0-1528 GCA_964552785.1 uncultured archaeon | reverse complement strand
TAGGTAAAGTGTATATATTAACATACAAGGAGGTCGATATGATGAGATGGTTTGTATTTTTAATTCTATTATTAATAGTTCCTTTTGCATATTCCGCAGCGTGGCAGTCAGTTGTTCAGGTTTCTTGTAGCGATAATATGTGTATTGAAGGAACCCCTATGAATTATTCCGTAACGGTTGCTAATGTTGGTGAAACAAACTTCACACTAAAATCTATAGAGATAAGAGATTCGGAAGGAATAACTTTGTCTTTAATACCTATAATGAATGTTTTTTTAGAATCAGGAACCTATAAAACATTTCTGATGCAGTCTGTAACTCCTCCTGCGGTAAGAGGTTCAACTTTGATTTATGATGTCTGCTACACTCTTGAGGAACAGGGAAGGACATCACAGTCTTGCGATCTGAACAAGAGGTTTATGACAATAATACCAAAATCAGAAGTTGACTGTATACAGGACGACGACTGTGCAAGAGGATATGAATGTGCAGGATACAAATGCTACGAGAAAACAAAAACAAAATCAGAGATATACGGAACCTATCTTGGATATTTTGCGTTGATCGTTATAATAGCTCTTGCAATATATTTTATTTGGTGGCTGAAGACCCATTAAACTCATCAATCAGAACATTAAGGAGTTTTTCTCTTCTTTCTTTGTTCTTTTTTAATTTAGAATTTATAAGCTCAACAACCACATTTATTTTATCAGAATTAAACAACACCTCTCCTTCAAATTTCAAAGGAATGTCTATTTCATCCAAACCTATTATCTCAACAACAATTCTTTTTTTAATCTCGACAATTCCGGATCTTTTCAATCCTACTTTTCTTGAACATTCCAGCAATTTTTCAGCATCCTTTATGGTCTTGCACCCAATATGAAAAATGAAAGAATCGGTTTTCATGTATATTGTTTTATACTCTTTAAATGTTTTTTTTAATCCGGAAGAATCAATTAAATCATGCTCTTTTAGAATCCATTCATGTTCTTTTTTATTCTCATTGTTTTTAAAACCATCAATAGTTACTCTTCCAGCGCAGGAAGATGTAGTGTAATAATTATCCAAAGAATTAATCAGATCATTTATTGGCTTGGCGTCTTCATCAACCAGACCTGAATCAAGCGCCTCTTTATATTTTTTCATCGCTTTTTTCTTATATTCTTCAAATGATGGCATGGAGAGCAGTTGATTTAAAAATTTTAAATACTTATTTTACTTATGTCTAAAGGAAAACTAATAGTCATAGAAGGAAACGACGGTTCAGGAAAGGCGACACAGGCGAAACTAATTGTGGAGAACTTAAAAAGAAAAGGAAAAAAAGTTCTTTTTTTAGACTTCCCTGTTTACGACTCAACATTCGGAAGGCTGGTAAAAGGATACCTTACCGGAGAATTCGGCAATCTTAATGAAATGCCTCCAGAAATCCCTTCCTTATTATATGCTATAGATAGATACCAGTTAAAAGACAAGATGTTCAAAGCATTGGAAGAAGGAAAAATAATTATTTGCAATAGATATACAG
>CAZKIC010000189.1:0-1530 GCA_964552785.1 uncultured archaeon | reverse complement strand
CCTCTTTCATTCAGAACATCTCTTGCAAGCCTCAACCTATTCTCAAGCAGGCTTATCCATGCCGAATCCTTATACTTCACCGAATAAAAATAATCGGCATCTTGTTCTTTATTAAACGGTGGGTCAATATAAATTGTCTGCACTTTCTCTTTAAACTTTGGCAAAATTGTATTCAATGCCTGATAATTCTCACTCTTTATAAGCCAGCCGTCTAAGGAATTGTCCAGATCATCAAACAATCCTAAAATCTCAAGTTCTAAGTCCTTAAAATATCGGGTATCAACAGGTAAGTGTTTATACTCCTTGCTTAGGTGCTTGCCTGTTAAATCATTTTCAATTATTTTACTTTTCTTGAAACTACTATCCACAATCCCTAACTCTTTCCATTCTTTTACTTGATCATTGAAATTCCTATGTTTTAATATTTTTTCTATGAGTTTTAGTTCTCTGTCTCTTTCAGCAATTCTATCAAGGGTTATCACATAGTTAGAGTTCAAAACAAATTTGGGTTTATTCCATATCTTTACTAATTCGTCTTCAAATTGGGAAATAAAATCAATAATCTTAAAGGCAATATCCTTTAAAACCTGAAGTTGCTTTATCCTTTTTTCTGTCCATTCACTTTCACCTGAAAATACATACTGATAGAGCCACATATTGAATTGTTCTCTCAAAAATTCTTTAGCATTCTTGTTTATGAAATAATCCACCTCAGATTGTTTTTCAAAAACTCTAAACGCCCTTTCAAGAATATCCTCGGTTATTTCTATATCTTCTTTCTTAAGAGACCTTAAAATATCGTCTATCTTTGTTTTCCTCCCTCTTTCAGAATAGGAAACATTAAATACAGGAACTCCATCCTTTCTTTTCTCCTTAAACTCAAAGATTATTTCTCTCTTTTCATTTGCCTTTTTATGCTGTAGGGTAGAAACATCAAAGAAAAATTTATATCCATCTATCTCAACCTCAAGATTCTTAAACAGTCTATCCGTTTTGACATAGTAGAGCATATGAGTCTTCCAGAACAAAATGACATCCTTATCATCGGTATAAACCTTTTCATAGACATTTTGATGAAGAGGAGTATATCTAAAATAGATTGACCCACTTTCAGAAAAATAACGATGGAAGAAGGTATAAAGTTTATCAAAGAGTTCTTCTTTAAATTCAGGGAATGGTGCTATTGCTTTTTCAATACCTTCTTGAAGTTTAGGGAATACACCCTTTTCATAGTATCTTGATTTGATCCGCATTAGATTGATATACCCGGACTCACCCTCTACCTTTGCCCCTACAAATATATCTTTCAAAGCATTGTAAAATTTTTGTTTCTTGGTCATAACTACTCCTCTTTATTTAAATTCTCAAGACTACCATCCTTAATCCACTTATCAATTACCTCTTTCTTGTATCTCCATTGCCCAGCGATTTTAAAGGCGGGGATTTTCCCAGAACGAGAGAGTTTATAGATAGTATGTTCATCCATCTGTAGATATTCAGCAACTTGCTTGACTGTCATTATCTCTTTTT
>CAZKIC010000188.1:0-1537 GCA_964552785.1 uncultured archaeon | reverse complement strand
CCGTGCATAGCTGATTTGGAAGTTAAGAAGGAACCGATGGATTGCAAGCATTATTTCGGAAACAACAAACATTATGTTCAGGTGGAATTTAGTATGAGCACCCGTTCAGTTACCGCGAACGGGTTGAGTGGAGGTTCTGCAGAATCAGTAGGGGTATTTTTCACATCTTTGGAGGATATGGCAAGGGAAGCCTCTTTAAAGGACACCGGATTAGATTTCAGCTCTTTCGAAGCTTTGACAAGAAGTTTAAACACACTCAAAAAGGAGGATACTGAACTTTTGGACTCTTTAAAGTCAAAGATTGGCAAATCTGAAAGAGATGGAATAATAGGTGCTTTAGCAGGTAACGAAGAAATAAAACTAACTAAAGACGAGATTGAAGCCCTCGAAAAAATGTCTTTAAAATGGAACAAAATTTTGCAAGGTCTCGCTAAAAGCTCTAAAGAAATTAGCGATGATGAAGATTATAAAAATATGATTAGTGGGTTAACAAGAACATTAAAGGAGTATGGAATAAATACGGGTTCGCAAATAAGTAACATCATTTATCTATATGACATCTCATTTTCAGAAGTCCACAGGAATGGAGATTATAAGGATTGTATGCAGGAGCCAGGTTCAATGATGGATTATGTAGGACCTATATTTGGCACTTCTCGAGTTCATAGGTATCCTGTCAAAAATAAAGTATATACAATAAACATAATCGCTTCTAAAACAACAGACAATAAATATACAGACAAGATATCCAACGAGTATGGAGGATACAACTTCTGCTATAAAGACAAGAACTTCTTTGAAGCAAATTATGACGCTATAAGTATAACTGCGTCTACAGGAATGTCAGTTTTAGGAGGATTATTAGCAGGCGCTCTTACCAAAACACCGGCAGGAGCAGAAGCAGGATATTGTGCCTCTTCTATAGCCACTACAGTCGTTTCCGAAAAAGTAAGGGAAAAACTAAATAAGGATAGATGGCCCCACGGAATTGGAGATAAGGAATTTAAAATCAACAACTAAAACAATTGGTATTAATAATCATTAAACACCTCGTCGATAAATCCATCTAAATCGTAATCAAATAGTGAGAGTGCATTAAGTGTATAAGTAGCGCTACTAAAATCAATTCTCAACATCAATGGACGACCATTTTTTACAAGTTCATAATATCCTCCAGAATCAAGATCATCTTTCGGTATTTTTTTCATCACAACAAGTTTATACTTTTCTCCTTTTTCTTCATTATATCCCTCTTTTCGTAATTCTCCAAATTCAGGAGGAATCCTGTAATCATCTATTGGTTCACCTATAGGATTTTTTTCAAGAATGTATTTTCCGTAAGCATCAATATCAAAAACCTTCTGTCCGTTGTATTCTCTTATGAATCTTCTTGCTACTTTTCCGATGTTTTTGCTCTCCACAGTTTCTGTTTTTTGCTTATTCTCCTGATGATTTGCCTTTCCAACATCCCCGGCATAAACAGGCGCAACAGCAAGAGTCAATGCAATAGGAACACTCAAAACAGCATTTCTCACAG
>CAZKIC010000187.1:0-1547 GCA_964552785.1 uncultured archaeon | reverse complement strand
ATGGTTAAACATGAAAGTTTCTTTGACCAAATAAACAAGAACAAGAGAGCATCAGTCTTATTGTTCTCTGCAGTCCTTGTTGTTGTAGGGTTGTTATTATATGTTTTTGCTCAAGTATATAATCCCGAATTTACATTTGTTTTTCTCATTATTGGACTAACACTAATGGTCATACATTCTTTGATTTCTTATTATAAAGGAGACTCTATTGTTCTAAGATCTGTAAAGGCTTATCCTGCAGACGATATCAAACACAGACATCTTATAGATACTGTTGAGGGGCTTGCAATAGCATCAAGGCTTCCAAAACCTAAAATATGGATAATTCCTTCAAAAGAGATAAATGCTTTTGCTACAGGCAGAGATCCAGAACACGCTTCTGTTGCTATAACAGAAGGAGCGTTGGAAAAATTAAAGAGAGATGAGATTGAAGGAGTGATGGCCCACGAAATGTCCCATATAGGAAATTACGACATAAGATATGCAATGCTTGTTGCAGTCTTTGTTGGATTGGTCGCCATACTAAGTGAGATGTTCTTAAGATCTTTGTGGTTTTCCGGAGGAGATAGAGACAATAAAAACGCTGTTTTCTTAATCATAGGTATAGTTTTGGCAATATTTGCTCCTCTTATAGTTAGAATTGTTCAACTATCCATATCAAGAAAAAGGGAATATTTAGCAGACGCTACTGCCGTCAAATTAACAAGATACCCTCAAGGACTGGCTAATGCTCTCAAAAAAATAAAGCAAACCAACACAGGAAGGATGAAGGTTTCTGAGGCAGAATCACACTTGTTCATAGATGATCCAAAAAAGAGTTTTGTTGATAATCTTTTTGCAACTCATCCGCCCATAGATAAAAGAATAGAAAAATTGGAGAGTATGTAGAATGCATCTTGTAGATATAGCGATAGGTTTTGTGAACAATTACGGATTAATTGCAATATTCATGGCTTATGTCTTAGGGTCAATAGGATTCCCTTTGCCGGAAGAAGTATTGCTCCTTTTTACCGGTTTCCTGGCATCTTACGAATACTTTAATTTCTGGTCTTTAGTTATTGTCTCATATACTGCTGTGATGACAGGAGATATAATAATATTTCTTGTCAGCAGGAAAGGAGGCAAAAAATTATTAGAAAAACGTTTGAAATATTTAAGATTCCTGAAAGAAAAGAGAATAGAAAGTTTCAGAGCATTTTTCAATAAAAACGGCTTCAAGGCGTTATTGTTATCCAAACTGCTTACAGGGTTGAGGGCGACCACAATAATGATGGCGGGAGTCAGCAAAATGCCCTTAAGAAAGTTCCTGGTTGCGGACTTATTTGCCAATTCCTTTTGGGTTGTCGCCTCTATATCTATTGGTTTTTTCTTTGGAAAAAATATTGATAATATTACCTTATTGGCTGACAATATCTCGTTTACTTTGTTTGTTCTGGTTTTATCGTCCCTTGGCTTGTATTATATTGAACGCAGGAGAAGAAAGAAAAATATGAAATATTCATTTAAAGGAATAATATCTATTATATTACTTCTATGGTCTATAACAA
>CAZKIC010000186.1:0-1564 GCA_964552785.1 uncultured archaeon | reverse complement strand
GCATAGCACTCAATGCGTAAATCCCGTATTTTGGAATAAAAAATAATAACAAAAAAGACAATAAAAAATGTATTAACGGAAACATATGAAAATATTAAAAAACAAAACAATATAACTCTTTGTAAAAATCTGGAAGTTAAAGGAGATTTAATTTGATTCGCTTCTCTTGATTAAAACTTTATAGTAGTAACCTAAATACCATACTTTTAAATAATTTATCGTATTTCACAAACATTTATAAAATTAAATCAATAACACTAAAAAGTAGATAATTATCAGGTGATAAACTTGGCAAGAGAAAGAAATGTAAAAAAAGGATCATGGCATAAGAAAAAATGGTATCCGGTAAAAGTTCCTAAAATGTTTGGAGATAAAATAGTGGCTGAAACTCCGGCATTAAAAGAAAACCACTTAATAGGAAGAATTATTGAAATCCCATTGAATGAATTAACAGGATCATTCAAGCACTTCAAAACAAAAGTGTTCTTAAGAGTAACGGAAATAAAAGATGGAGCAGTTCAAACAGAATACTACGGACAAGAACAAGCATCAGATGTTATATCAAGACTGGTAAGAAAATGGTCTTCCAGAATCGATCTTGTTGAAGACATTAAAACAAAAGATAAAGTCATGTTAAGAATAAAGGTGCTGACAATAACAAGGAGAAGAGTCAATACCTCTGTAAAAAGTGCAATAAGGGCGAAAATAAGAGAAGAAGTAATAAAAGAAGTACAAAAGAAAACACTGGAAGAGTTGATAACAGACATAAACAACAACACAACCCAAAAAACAATCTCTAAAAACATATCCTCAATATACCCTATCAAGAGTGTAGAAATAAGAAAAATAGAAATCCTAAAGGAGAAGAAAAACGGAAGCAAAAAAGAAGAAAAACCACAGGAAAAAGCGTCGAAAGAAGAGAATAAACCCTGATCTAGTCTTTTCTTTTTCTAATTTAAGTCATACTTTTAAAGGTTGCACTACATTTTCATATATAAGGTGAATCAATGCCGACTGAAAAAGACGCAATTACAAATATAGGAATTTTCGGACATGTCGATCACGGAAAAACGACTCTCACGCAGATACTTACTGGAAAGTTTACAGACGAACACTCCGAAGAGCTAAAAAGAGGTATATCTATAAGGTTGGGATATGCAGACATGGAATTAAGAAAATGCCCCAAATGCAATGGAGAAAAAGCATATACCACATTCAAAAAATGTTTCTTCCATTCTGTTGATACTGAACTGTTAAGAAAAATATCCGTAGTTGATGTTCCGGGACACGAAACACTGATGGCTACAGTTCTTACAGGAACCTCTTTGATTAACGGTGCTATCTTGGTAATAGCCGCGACAGAGAAATGTCCTATGCCTCAAACAGAAGAGCATCTTGCAGTACTAAGTATGGCAGGAATCAAAAACATAGTGATAGTTCAAAACAAAATAGATCTTGTATCAGAAGAAAGAGCTATAGAAAACTATAAAGAAATAAAATCGTTTATAAAAGGAACTATAGCAGAGAAAGCACCCATAATACCTGTGTCAGCACAGGACAACAT
>CAZKIC010000185.1:0-1584 GCA_964552785.1 uncultured archaeon | reverse complement strand
CCTCCACACAGTGATGAACATCATTTATCCATTTAATTGTCATATCGAATCTACTAATCTCATACTCTGGAACTATTGAAATTGCCATTTTTGCTAAACATTTATATACTGATAAAGGAATATAAGGTTGGCGATAAGTTTTAATAATAATAAGATTCTCCTTCTCAATATGCTCAAGGATGGAATCGTCAGTAGAATATTTTACGTTAATCACTGAGTCATCAAATTCTATCCGTGATTTTTTGGATGGACTCTTATAAATAGGTATACCCTTTTTTCCTTTCGTATATGTCAGAGTTCTCCAAGGAAGTGTAAACTTTCCAAAGTTATCTTCTAAAGTTTCACTGAATATTTTGTTACATTGGTTACATTCGTAGTTTGAAAACAGCGATTTGTTGCCAACTAATTCTGGAATTGCATGCGTTAGTTTTGAAAATGATATTGCTCCATTCTTATTTCTACAAAATCGACATTTTTTACTTTTTCTATTCCCCAAAAAAATCTTTTCGCCTATATCTAGAGAAAAATGCCTTAGTATTTTATAATTATCAATAAAGAATTTGACATCATTTTTCCGTAGGTCTTGTTCACTCATAAAAATGCAGAACTCAAATCAATATTTGAAACAATTTAGAATTCCTGATTCTGATTCCAATAGTATTCTAAAATGGGAAAGCATCATCATTTGAAATATCTTTATTTCCACTTAATTCATTATACTTTTTTATCACTGTTTCTGTCAGTTCATCTTTTAACTCTCTAGGCATTCCCACCCGATCGTACCAATTTCCATCACTCCCTTCTTCTCTAGGCAAGCTAACAAATAATCCATTTTTCCCTTCGACTATTCGACAATTATAAATGGTAATCCCCTCCTCGGTTACAATAGAAAAAGTCGCTTTTACCTTACCCCAATCTCTGATTTGCAAATTATCTATTTTCATATTTTTGTCCCTCCAAATGCGTGCTTATGTGCATGCTTTTCAAGTTTTTGGATTCGTTTTTCATAAGATTCAACAATAGTTTTTAATTTCCCAATCAGTGAATCATCGAGCAATTGTTCCTGATTTTTCTTAAATGACTCAATTATCGAATTATGCTTCTCAGACAATTCATCAAATTTTGAAATGGCATCCTGTTGAATCATCCGAATATTTTCAAGCTCAGTATGTATTTCAAATATTTCCTTAGACTTTTTGTCTATGGATTGCACCAAAGTGCCTACCTTCTGTTTATATTCTTCATCTATCTGGTTTAGAGCATTTTGTATGGTTTCAATTGAATCAACCATCTTGGTTTTTTTCTCTTCAATTACTTGATTTACATCTGAAAATATGCGTTTCGATTCAGACTCAAAATCACTTATGCTATTTTTAAACTTAGAATTTATTACATCCAGCTTTCCATTTGTCTCATTCTGAGTATCTTTGACTTTAGAAAATACTACATTTATTTCTTCCAGTAAATTTTCAGAACGCGAAGCTAAATCATCCATATTCTCAATTACTTTTTGGAACCGTTTATCCATTAGAAAGTCATCCTCTCATAATTTTTTATAATTTTATCATATCTATTAAATTGGGA
>CAZKIC010000184.1:0-1611 GCA_964552785.1 uncultured archaeon | reverse complement strand
ATCAATAAGTATAGCGGTTAATAACATACGGGCTTTTTCTCAAAAGCAACTTTCAAGTTTAGGTGAATTTAGATTTGCAAATGAATATGGTGTATTTGGTCAGAAAATTGTTCCACTAAATAGAGTTGGCATATACATCCCTGGAGGCAAGTACCCTTTGTTGTCTACTGTTTTGATGGCAGTCATACCAGCTTTAGTTGCAGGAGTCAGGGATATTGTTTTATTTTCTCCGCCATCTTTTAATAGATCCATAAATCCTTATATATTGGCTGTTGCAGATTATTTAGGGGTTACAGAGATTTATAAGATTGGAGGTATCCAAGCTATAGGCTGTATGGCTTACGGAACTGAAACTATTAAAAAAGTTGATAAGATCTTCGGTCCTGGAAATAAGTATGTTTCTGCTGCCAAGAAATTTGTTTATGGAGATGTAGGTGTTGATTTAATTGCAGGACCTTCTGAAACATTAATAGTAGGAGACGAATTTTCAAATGTTGACTTTATTGTGAGGGATATGGTTGCTCAGGCAGAACACGATGAAGAAGCGATAGCTATATTAATTACAACTTCAAGGGTTCTGGCAGAGAAAGTTAACATCAAATTGAGTAAAATTGATAATAAAGCTGCCAGGAAGTCTTTAGAAAAAAACGGAATTATCTTTATTTCTGAAGATATTCAAGAATGTATAGATTTTTGCAACGAGTTCGGACCAGAACATCTTCAATTGATGATTAAAAACCCTTATAAATATATTGATAAATTTATTAATTACGGATCATTGTTCATAGGAGAATATTCTGGAGAAGTTTTCGGAGATTATTGTTCTGGCACAAATCACATTCTGCCTACTTCAGGAAATTCCAGATTTTCTTCAGGACTAAGTGTATTTGATTTTGTTAATATCAGATCGTATCAGGAATTAACAAATAAAGGGGTTAGAAAATTAATTAGAGTCGCTTCTCTGATGGCCGAGAAAGAGGGTTTGAAAGGACACAAAGATGCGGCAGAGATAAGATTAAAGTCTTTTCATCTTACTCCATAAAATATTAATGGGTATGAATAATAAGGCGGACAGTGCAATTAGCCACTTTATACCTATGAAATTGAATAAAATTCCTGATGAGATAAGAACAACAACATTACCCAAAGACATGAATAAACTTTTTATAGATGTTATTGTGGCTCTTTTGCTTGAGGGCACGTTTTCCTGGAAATATGGGCCAAAGACCGGCATAATCATTGTTCCGAAATTCCATTTTACCAAATAAAACATTGTTGCCAGTACAGGGCCTACAAATAAGAAAATACCAATACTCCATAAAATATTTAAGATATTCACAATTATGATGTAATTTTCTGTTTTTTTGAACTGGCTGGATATTTTAAGGGCCATTTTTGGTATAACTATGGCTATTGCCGAAGATATTGTTAAGAGAAATCCAAGATTTTCAATTTTTATTCCTTCAGATGTCAAAAACGGCTGATAACCCAACACCCAGACTTCTCTTATTGAAAAAGCCAGCATTGTTGTTATAATCAAATATAATATTTTTTTATTCCTGAAAGAATAAGTTATACCTTTTTTCATCAGATAGATGCTTTCTTTTGCTT
>CAZKIC010000183.1:0-1613 GCA_964552785.1 uncultured archaeon | reverse complement strand
GGTGAAGAAGAAACTATAAAGAAAGCAATAGACTTATTTGGATTGAATGAAAAGAACAAGATAAACAAATCTTATTTAACGTTGGCGGAAGAAAGAGGGTATAAAGGAGATATCTGTTTTTAGAATATATCTACTGTAAAAATTGATAAGAAATGTTTGGCGTCCCGGGCAGGACTCGAACCTGCGACCTCATGGTTAACAGCCATGCGCTCTACCTACTAAGCTACAGGGGCAGCAGCCCTTTTTTCGCAAAAAAAGGGTTCCGATCCCAAAAAACTGTCTGTAATTGGTTATTACTAACTCTTTAAATTTTTAGTGATTTTTAAATTAATGATTTTAAACATCTACCGTGTTTGTATTGTTGTTTTGTCCAAATATTTAAATATTAGTGGTGGGACGGGCGTGACTCGAACACGCGACACCCAGATATCTCTTGCTTTTTCTTTTTTATTTAAATTATAAAAGATAAAAGCGTCTTCAGTCTGGTGCTCTACCAGCTGAGCTACCGTCCCTTTCACTTTATTTAATTTATGGCAAAGTTTTATAAATTATACGTTAAAATAAGGTTTATTGGCGTAAATGAGGTGATGAGATGCCAAAATCTAAAAAAGATTCAACAAAAACTTCAGACTCCAAGGAGGTTGAGGTTGTTGATTCTAAAACCCAAAAAAAAGAGAAGTTGAATGCACAAGCGGATTTCTTAGAGAACAAGCTTATTGTGTGGGATGCTGAGCAAGGAGGAAGAATTTATTCTGAAAAGTTCTTCGGAAAATGGATAGAGGAAGATAATGTAAAATATCTTCAACTTTCTTTGGAAGAAGGAATGCTCTTGACAGAGAGAGGTTTTCTGACAATAAAAAGAAATAACCGCAAACTGTCTGTTGAACAATATTACAGGTTGTGCTGCAAAGTTGACAAAGAGTTTCCGCAAAAATTTACTGTTTTCAGAGATTTAAGAGTCAGGGGCTTTATTGTTAAAAGCGGATTTAAATTTGGTACCCATTTCAGGGTTTATGATAGAGGAGTCAATCCTTACAAAGAAGGTTCTAAAGACAAGAAAGAACACACAAAATATAATGTACATGCGGTTCCTGAGAATCATACAATGACTTATCAGGAATGGTCGAGGTATGTTAGATTGAGCCAGAACATAAGGGCCAAGGCTTTGCTTGCAGTTGTTGATGAAGAATCCGGTGTTACATATTACGAAATAAAGAGAAAGAAGCCATAGGTTTTCTTTTCTATAACCTATGTAATCAAAATCTTTATATCATCCTTGAATATATTAGTATTTATGAGGCTGTCTTTTTGTACCAAGATAACATTTTTGCTTTCATTGTTTTTTGTGTTTTTGGTTCCTTCATTAGTCCATTCCACAGATATTACTTCCTGCCAGACGATTTCTTCTTCGGGCACTTATTACATAACACAGGATTTAACTACAACAGGAACTTGTATAACGATAACTACGGATAATGTAACGCTGGATTGTCAGGGCCACACATTGACAGGAGACGGAGGAGGCGAAGATTACGGAATATATGCTTACGGACAGTCATCCAACCACAACACAAACATCACAATAAAGAACTGCAACATTGACAATTTCTATG
>CAZKIC010000182.1:0-1644 GCA_964552785.1 uncultured archaeon | reverse complement strand
CATTATACACTGTTGATATTAAACTAACTTTCATTTAATTACCTTTAATATGTATTCTATTTCTGCTGCTGGAATTATCCATGCAAAAAATCTACAATATATTCTATGGTTTAAATTTATAATGGGATTTATTAAGAAATTTAATATACTTGATTTTCCTATTCCGAAATTTATTTTTACTTTTTCTACATTAAACATGTCTTTATTCGCACCAACTTCATGACTATAAGTTCCTTTTTTAAAATAATCAAATGTGAATGGTGTGAAAAATCTTACGTGTGTTGGGTCATTAAATTGCCCCCATGCAGAATAGAATGGAGTTTTTATTTTTATTAATGCTTCTTTTTTACATATTCTATGGATTTCTTTCATAAGAGGTATAAAATTGTTAATGTGTTCTAGAACATGGTATGCGATAATTTCGTCTACTGAATTATCTTCGAAAGGTAATGGTTTTTCTAAGTCAACAATTTTGTCGGGTTTTACTTCTTTTGAAATGTCGCAGTTAATATATCCCTTAAATTTTTGATGCCCACAACCTAAATGCAATTTCAACAAATCACCCTAATACACCAATAATTTTCTTTGAAACATCTTTTTTCCCATAAGGATTAGTATAATTTAATTTTCTTATTTTGTTTAAATCTTTTATTGTTTTTATTATAATTCGTTTATTGAACTTACTTAAAATATTTATTCCTGTTTCTAATCCTTCTATTCTTTCTGTTCTGTATCTATATAATATGCAAGGAATGCCTAAATATAGACTTTCTTCCTGCATACTACCTCCATCTGTTAATATTAGTGAACTGTTTTTCATTAGTTTTAAAAAATCGAAATAATTCATTGGTTTTATTATCTCTATATTATTCATGTTTAATAAGTCCTCATATAATTTGTATTCTTTTAATTTCTTTTTTGTATTGTCGTGCAAAGGAAAGATTATTTTAAAAGGTACATATTTTAAAGATTCAATTATTTTTCTCATTCTTTTCTCATTCTTTATATTCTCGTGTCTATGAATTGTCATCACAGCGTATATATCCTTTATTTTTCTATTTTTTTTAAACTTTCTTGAAAATATTTCTAAAGAATCAATTATTGTATTACCAAAAGTATATATTCTTCCTTTTATTCTTTCCTTTTTTAAATTTCTTGTTGATAATTCTGAAACAGATATGAGTATGTCTGAGAATCTATCTGCGATTTTTCTTGCTATTTCTTCAGGAAAAGGTTCGAAAAAAGAGTAAGATCTTAATCCCGCTTCTAAATGAACGTTTTTATACTTTTTTGAAGGATTTAGAAATCGAGATGATGCAATTGCAGCACTTGCTGTAGTCATAGTGTCTCCGTGATATAAAACATACTTTATGTTTTTATATTTTCTTAATACATTCCATATTCTTGGAATTATCATTATATTCCAAACAATACCTTTGTATGCTTTTGCATAAAATTTAGATTTGTCTTTTTTTGGTTCTTTACTTAATACTATATCCGGTTCTTTTACACCAAAATATTCACAATAATATCCTAAAGAATGCTGTCCTGTGTGTATAAACAGATATTCTTTGTTTTGTTTCTGTAATTCTAACATTAATGGAAACGTCTTTATGAGTTCGGCTTTGGTGCCTATGATAAAAC
>CAZKIC010000181.1:0-1666 GCA_964552785.1 uncultured archaeon | reverse complement strand
ATGGAGAAGACATTCTTGATAGTAAAACAATAAAAAAACGACTAAAAGAAGAATCCAACGGAATTTTTGACTCTATAGACGGACTTAAAGACCTACTCAAAGACTGTTCTATACTATCAAACGGTGTATTCTCAACATCTTCATTAACAAATGAAATTAAAAAGAAGTTATTGAATCCTTCTCCAGACAAGATGGAGAGATCCAGAGAAGTCAATATGAAAGAACTTGAAAATCTTATGGAAGGTCTTGATTTGTTTTTTGTCGCAAATGATGAAAACAATAAGATAACAGGAAAAGCTACTGAAGAAAAAGACGTTATTATGCCGCAAACATTTGCTTATGAAAAAGGAGAGGTTTTTTTAAGGCCTGATGAAACAGGAATATTTGCAAAAATAGGCTACGAAGCAACAAATGAAAATATTGAGACGGATATGAAAATACCAGAAGGAGAGATAAGCACAAAAGATTTTGGTTTTATTGAAGACAGTGTATATTTGAGATATTTCGCATTATATAATCTTGCGGAGCTCTTTACAACAAAACTTAACAACACATTGTCATATATGCTATGGGAAGAATTATCTGAATATGAGGACCATTTCTATAAAGAAAATCAAGAGTGTCTGACTCCTTTTGAATATTATAACGCTCTGTCAAATGCAAAGAGCGAGAACAAAGAGGAAGATAAGATAAATAAAAGCAAAGGCATATTCAGGAACACGAATATAGTGGGAACTTTTGCTGGAAAGAAGACAAAATACCATGAAAATGACCAGACAAAAAGTCCTAATCAGGCAGAAGTTGTAGAAGGAATAAATAAAATTCTAAATAATGTGGAAAAAGAACTTAATGAAGAGTTTGAAGATACAGGAATAGAATGGAAATTAGAATTGATGTATGTTGAGGACCAGTATAAAGATGTGGTAGTTCAGGATCATTGGACAAAAACAGGCTGTGGGGATGTTATGACTCCTTGCGCATGGATATATGTGGGTGGTGCAGCAATACCATACAAATATTATTACAACTTTAATTCGCACTACGACCACATTTACATAATAGCGCCCATAATAAAAGTCACGATAACAGACAATATATACAAAACATATAGCCGTGAAAAAGGAGAATATGAGCCTCTAAAATTTGTTTTCGGGGTTCAATTAAAGGTAGAGGATGATGGTTGTGAAAGCAATGAACACGACTGTACGAAAACACCCGGAACAAAAAAAGAGGAAGGTAATGGAGAGAAAGTTGAGAATCCTTTCGAAGAAAAGGAAATAAATGACATTTTCGGAGAGATATTAAAAAAGCTGAAAGTTGAGAATCCAGACCGCCAATAAACCATAATAATTAATATAATAGAATGCCCGCATTAACAAAAACACCTATTAAAACCAGTAAAGTTGCTGTTATCTTTCTTATTATGTTTTCCCTCTCTTTAAGCAATATTATCCCGCCCAAAACAGAAATGATTGTGCCTAATCCCAATATCGGCATAACCACACTTGCTTCTGTTGTTTTGAAAGCATTCAATACAAGATAGAATTGCGATGCTCCGAATAATGCGGATAAAATTATGTAGTTTTTTTGTTTAAGAATAGAATTGAAATCTTTTTTTCTGTTTAACACAAAAGGAAACAAAATTAATGCAGGAATGGAATAAACT
>CAZKIC010000180.1:0-1675 GCA_964552785.1 uncultured archaeon | reverse complement strand
ACCTGACCGCTATTCCGCTGGCGCTCCACAGCGGCAGGTGAGCTTTGTCGTTGGGTGTGAATAAATCGAATGCTTGGGAATCCATTATTAGAACATAGAGATGCTACGCAGAAATTAGCATCATCTCTTAAAAAGACTGATATTTATCATTGGCTTGTTAATTATGGATATTTTCCGGAAAATTATGTCCTCCCGCCATGTTTCAGAGTAGTTAAATCACCATCCAGGCCAAAAGTATTTTTCAAGCCTAAAAAAACAAAATTCAAACCAGATAGAACAGAGTGTGTTTCTTTCCATTTTCCTAAAACAAATTTAACAGATAGAAATTTTGGAATAATAGATCCAAGAATACATAACGATATTGCTTATCATATTGCGCTAAATTGGAAAACTATCGTCAAAACTTTATTCCCCAAAAAATGCAGGGTGGTTTCCTATAGCTTTCCTATACCAATTGATGCAAAGAATCCTGGCAGGATTAGTTTTCTGCGAAGTGGCAGAATGATTTATGAGTTCATCGGAATGATTGATGACGACATAGCATCAATCGCCTACAGATTTACTAATTTAGTAAAAGCAGACATAAAAAATTTTTATCATTCCATATATACTCATAGTATTCCTTGGGTTATTCATGGGAAGAAATTTATAAGGAAGTCAAAAAATATATATGATTTTACACTTGTTGGAAATCGTCTAGATAAGCTTTTTCAAAATGCAAATGATGGGTGCACAAATGGTGTCCCAATAGGTCCGGTTGTTTCTGATATTATAGCTGAAATTGTAGCCACTGGTGTTGACAAGATATTTTCATCTCTTCTTGACAAGCAGTCGATCGATTGCGAGGTGATTCGTTTCAAGGATGACTACAGAATTTTAGTAAAATCAGAAAGTGACGCAAAGCATGCAATCAAACTTCTTCAGTTTGCACTCAAGGAATACAATTTAGAATTAAGTGATGACAAAACAGATATTTATACCCTTCCTGACGGATTGTTCAGGGAGTGGGTGTCAAAATATCATGCTGTAAATCCGAGAAAAAAGAAAATGTATTCATGGAAGGAGTTCCGGGAAATTTATTTATCTGTTATCAGGATCGATCGCGAGCACCCAGGGACAGGAGTCATAGATAGATTTTTGGCTGACATAATAAAAGAATCTGGCGAGCTAAAAGTTAATGTTGGAGTATTTAATCTTCAAAAAGTGATTAGTATGTTACTGATGCTTGGCTCACTTCGCATCAAGGCTTTTCCAAAAATTGTTGCTATTCTTGAGGCAATTATAAGATCAGATTTTGGTGTTATCCATCAAAGACAAATTGTTGAATATTTAGAGTCTTATTTAAAGAAATTATCTATGGATGAAGAGCGCAACAAATATCTTATATCTTGGATAAGTTATTTTCTAGTTAGTAATGATTTAAAAAAACACCTATCATTCAAGCCAAAATTTAAAGATCCGATAACACGTTCAATATTTAACAACCGTAGTTCTGTCTTTGTTAATTGCAAAGATTTTAAATTATTTGAAGGATGCAGGTCTATTTCTAAAAAAGTTTCAATGATTAAGCACTTAGATGTTTTTAATCCTCCAAGATTTTAAAATATCACCCAACAAGGTGCTCCACTTGACCGCATTCCGCTAGCGCTCCATGCGGCAAGTGAGCTTTGTCGTT
>CAZKIC010000179.1:0-1693 GCA_964552785.1 uncultured archaeon | reverse complement strand
ATATTTTCTTTTTCACCATCTTTTCCTTTTCTAAATTCGTTATATAGATCAATATATATGCTATGATAATCTTGAATATCTCTTTCTGAAAGAATTTCATTGCCAATAAATTCATCAAAAGTTGTTAAAATATTATGCACACGCAAAATTCCGCCATAAAGTTTAATAAAATCTTTTTGATTTTTCTCTCCCAAAATTCTTTCTCCAAGGGGGAACTTGTTTAGTAATTCTTCAACTAATTCTTTATATCCTCTTACTTTCTTACCCTCATTTTCATATCCGTTATAATACTCTTCATAAGTTTTTAATAATACTATCCCGCTTGCTTCTTTATCACCAAATAAAGATATAGATTCATTCGTTGCTTTTTCTAAATTACGGAAACAAACAATATTTCCAAAAGTTTTTATGCTATTTAAAATACGATTTGTTCTAGAATATGCTTGAAGCAAGCCATGCAGTCTTAGGTTTTTATCTACCCATAATGTATTTAATGTTGTTGCATCAAATCCAGTCAAAAACATATTAACAACTATGAGAATATCTATTTCTCTATCTTTTACTCTTCTGCTTACATCTTTATAATAGTTTTGAAATTTATCAGAAGAAGTGTCATAAGAAGTTCCAAACATTTTATTATAATCTTTAATTGCATTTTCCAAAAAATCTCTAGAACTCTTGTCTAATCCGCTTGTATCTTCAGAATTTTCATCAATCATTCCATCAATATCTTCATTAACGCTAAAACTATATATTGTTGCAACTTTTAATTTTCTATCACTAGGTTGATTTTTTAGTTGTTTTTTGAATTCTGAATAATATTTTTTAGCCATATCAATAGAGGATACCGCAAAAATAGAATTAAAACCTGCAAGCCTTCTTTCTTTTAATTTATAAAAACTATTCCTCTTTGTTTTTTGATCAAAATGCTCAATAATATATTTTACAATATTACTTATTCTTTCAGGTGCAGCAAGTGCGGCTTCCCTATCAATATTTGGCACTTTTTTATCTTCAATATTTTCTGCTTCTTTTAGTGTTGAAACATAATCCACTTTGAAAGGCAAGACATTTTTATCGGCAATTGCATCTACAATGGTATAAGTGTGTAATTTGTCTCCGAATGCTTGCTCTGTTGTCTTTAAATCTACTTTGCCTGAGGAAGAAGCATTAACTGCAAAAATAGGTGTTCCTGTGAAACCAAAAAGGTGATATTTATTAAAAGCTTTTGTAATTGCAGTGTGCATGTCTCCAAATTGAGAACGGTGGCATTCGTCAAATATTAATACAATATGACCATCAAATATTTTATGTCCTTTATTTTTTTTAATGAATTTATCCAGCTTTTGTATGGTTGTAATAATTATTCTTGCATTTGGATCTTCTAATTGCTTTTTTAATATTCTTGTGCTTGTATTGCTGTTTGCTGCTCCCTTCTCAAATTTATCATATTCTCTCATTGTTTGATAGTCTAAATCTTTTCTATCAACAACAAACAGAACTTTATCAACATAATTTAATTTACTCGCCAATTGTGCAGTTTTAAAGCTCGTTAGGGTTTTTCCTGACCCTGTTGTGTGCCAGATATAACCTCCAGCTTCTACTGTTCCAAGTTTTTTATAATTCGTGCTTATTTCAATCTTGTTTAATATTTTTTCTGTTGCAACAATTTGATATGGTCGCATAACTAATA
>CAZKIC010000178.1:0-1701 GCA_964552785.1 uncultured archaeon | reverse complement strand
CATCTATAGGGTCTTGTTTAGCCGCTCTCAAAGCAGGCACAACCCCAGATATTGCTCCTATAATAAAACTACCCAATAACGCCCCGACTACCAGGTACACACTTATTGTCGGGTGAGTGGTGGCACCAACAAACTTGTTTATCTGCAAAGTTCCTAAATAAGCCATGGATATTCCAAACAAAGTCCCAATCACACCCCCCAGAAAGCCCAACAAACCAGACTCAAGCAAAAATATCAGAAAAATATCCTTGTTCTTTGCTCCAATAGCTTTCATCACACCTATCTGGGATTTTCTTTCAAGAATAGTTGTGAACATTGTATTTATTATCCCTATACTGCCAACTATTATTGACAAAACAGCTATTATTATCACAAATATCTGAACCCCTACAAGGATTTTGTCTAATGTCTGTATCACACTTTTTGGAGATTTAACGGTAAAATCTTCCTCTCCTTCCTTTACCTTTCTTCTCTTTCTCAAAAGTTTCTCAACATCCTCTTTAACTTTATCTATTTCATGCCTGTCAACAGCATCCACTATTATTATATTTACATTGTCATCTATATCTTCAAAAAGATCCTTCATATCCCTTTCATTCATAAAAACAGAATTATCGAAAATAAAACTGCCTTTCTTTTTCAAAATTCCGGCAACCTCAAATTCCGTTCCTTGAATTAAAACTGTATCTCCTGAATCTATGCTTTTTCCAAATTCTGATTTATCGGCATAATAATTATACCCGATAATAACTTTCTTAGTGTCTCCATCCTTCAACATTCTCCCTCTTAAAGGTTTTAATTCGAGAGTATTATATACAAAATCCCTATCATCCCCGTCCGGGACGCTCCCCACCATGACAATATTCAATTTATCATTAAATTCCATTTTCGCGGAATGAATCAAACGGGCTATGGCCTGTTTTACACCATTTAATCTCTCTATTGCCTCAACATCGTCATTGGTTAAAGGTTTTATTACATTAACTCCCGGCGGGCCAAACAAATTCCCGCTTGCCTGGACTGTCAGAATCTCAAGAGAAGATATCCCAAATTGGGACATTATCGCTGTCCTTAAACCTTCCCCCAATCCAATTAAAGAAACAACAGAAGCAACACCTATAAACACACCTATTATAGTAAGATAACTCCTCAATCTTCTGTTTTTCAAAGATCTGAAAACATAGAGGAGAAGGGGGAATCTTGAAGATAAGTCCATTTTAAACCCTCTATTTCTTTTTTCTCTTTTTTAGTTTTTTGTATAAGAAATAACCTCCGACCACTAAAATAACCACAACCAGATAAACTATAGTATTACTCTTCTCTTTCAGACCTTTACCCTCCAATTCCTTATTAGTGTATACCCTGAATTCTATGTCTTTCTCCATAGAATATATCCTATTCAGAGAATCTCTGTATTCTATAGTTACAGGAACTCTTATTGTATCTACATTCTTATGTATAAAAAGATCCAAATTAACTCTTTCAAAATCATCTGAATCTATATTCCCCACATATATTGTATCTGGACTCAACAAATTGTATCCTTCTCCATCATTTATTTTCAGAGAAACATATTTTATGTCTATATTGCCCTTATTTATGAATTTTATGTTGGCGGTTTGTGTTTCTCCCTCGACTAGATATTGATCTGTCTCGCCCACAACAATCAGATCAGGATATTCTGAGACAATAAAACTTCTG
>CAZKIC010000177.1:0-1713 GCA_964552785.1 uncultured archaeon | reverse complement strand
CCCATGAATCAGAACCCGTGCCTGAAGAATATCTGAATTTTATGCTGTTGTTCCCTTCTACTGCGTTTTTGTCTATCTTTACCCTGAACTTTTTAACAACACTTTGAAGACCAGGAATTGTCCCTATATCATATCTTTTTTTAAAGCCCGGCTCTATTGAAAAAGGATATTGTTCTACAAACTCAAGAGAAACATCTCTGGCATCAGCATTGCCTGTGTTGTCAAGTTTTACCCACAAATCTATATATGAGTTCGGTTGAGCAGGGACAGGCTCATATTTTAATATGGATAAAGAAATAGACGCAAAATTCTCCGCCCCAAAACCAACATTTGGAATCAGGAACAAAGAAAACACTAAAACCATAGATCCAAAGACGCTTAGACTCTTAATATTGTTCATAAAACTACCTCCTTTACACTATTATATATGCCAGATATCCTCCCATCTTTTATTGTAACTATTTTGTGTCCGAAAGAAGCCACTTTTTTATCATGAGTTACTAAAACAATTGTTTTACCTTCTTTCTCATTCAATTCCTTCAGCATTTCCATAATTATGCCTCCTGATTTTGAATCTAAATTTCCTGTTGGCTCATCTGCCAGAATAACATCAGGATTGTTTGCTAATGCTCTTGCTATGGCCACTCTTTGCTGTTCTCCTCCAGACATCTCTGTTGGTCTGTTATTTATTCTTTTCTCAAGACCCACCTTCTTCAGCAGCGATGTAGCTACATCTAATCTCCTGTCGAACTCAACTCCTTGGAAAATCATAGGAAGCATAACATTCTCAATAGCATTTAAAGTTGGTATCAAATTATATCTTTGAAAAACAAAACCAATATATTTTCCTCTAATCTGAGCCAGTGAATTCTCGCTCAAATGCTTTATATTATGCCCTTTGAGATATACATCCCCTTTTGTTGGCGTGTCTAAAGCGCCTATCTGATTCATAAGAGTGGACTTTCCAGAACCTGAAGGACCCATTATCGATATGAATTCCCCTTTCTTTATATCAAGATTTATCCCTCTTAATGCAACAGTCTCTACCTCTCCGCTTTTGTAAATCTTCCACACATCCTTGAGTTCTATCACAACATCATCATTACTTTTTGACATTTTCCGCATCTCCGTCAATTGAGATTTCATTTACGCACTTTCTCAGAGCGTTAAATATTCTTGCCCTCTTTTTCTTGTTTTCCAGGTTTTCCATTATCTCTTTTTTCAGCTGCATCAGCAGTTTGAAGATTTCGGCTTGCTCTCCCCCCACTTCCTTGCTTATGACTTCGTAAAGCAGAGCCCTTGCGGTCATCACTTCTTTTAGATTCTCTATCCTGTACTTCCTGAAATTCCCAAGAACCTCTATTCCTCTCTTAGTTATTCCATAAATATTCTTTCCTCTCTTTCCGACTTCTCTTAACTCTATCACTCCTTCATCTTCCATTTCCTTGAGCAATGGATATATCATTCCCTTGCTTGGCACCCATACTCCTTCCAGTTTGCTCTCTATTTCTTTTAACAACTCATACCCTGATTTCTCCTTATTCTTAAGAGAATATAGTATATAAACATACAGAATTACCTGCTTTCCACTGCCAAAATGAATGTCTTTCATAAGACCCTTATCTATCTTTTTGTTTGTTCTTTTCTCAGAAACCATACATTATTATTGTTAGTAGAAATATATAAACGTTTCTATTCTGAACGGTTCAGAAA
>CAZKIC010000176.1:0-1735 GCA_964552785.1 uncultured archaeon | reverse complement strand
ATAATAGACTCCTTAATACGTTCTTAATTGCTTTAATATTGTTTTTGTTTATTAATGATTCTTCCTTTGGATTTAATTATTCCAAGATGGATTCTTCATTAAGATACGAGGTTGAAAAATTAAGATCTAAAATCTTAATGCCTTCGAGTGAGGTTTACGGAATCGCAAGGGAAGAACAAAAGATAGAAGCAATAGTCTTATTCAGGGATAAAAAATCTTTAAAAAGGAATAAGATTGTCAGGAAAAAATGGGATGTAATCAATGGAGGTTATGGCGAATTTACATTATCAGAGATTGACCTGCTTTCAGAAGATCCTGATGTTGTTATGCTTAAAACAGAAAAAAAATATTCCCTTCTAAGAGATACTTCAATGCCTGTTATTAATGCAAATGTTACGGATTCATTGGGATTCAACGGTTCCGGGATTATTGTTTCTGTTATAGACACAGGTGTGGATGAAACACACTCTGAATTAAACGGGGTTCAGATAAATGAAAGTTACTTTTGTGATCCTTTGCCAAACTGTACAGATAACATTGATTACAGCGGACACGGAACACATGTCGCAGGGATTATTGCAGGACAGGGGAACAACGGCCATGGAAACGGAACAGCAAGAGGGGCAAAGATATTAGATGCAAAAGTGTTCTATTATAACGCTACAGCTAAGACATTTTATGCTAATGATGCAGACATTATTGAGGCGATAGACTGGTCGATCAACAATTCCGCAAAGGTTATATCAATGTCTCTTGGCGGGAGTTTGTATTCAAACTACTGCGACTCAGACACATTGGCGCAGGCAGTGAATAATGCTGTTGACAAGAATGTTACTGTTGTTATCGCAACAGGAAACGACTATGATTCCAATGCGATAAACTCACCTGCATGCGCATCCAAAGCCATAGCAGTCGGAGCAACATATGATAATGACACAATAGCATCTTTCACAAACAGAGGGCCTAATTTTAATCACATAGTCATGGCTCCGGGGGTAAATATTGATTCTACATTACCCTCGCAGTCTTACGGAGTATGGAGTGGAACATCTATGGCAACACCTCATGTGTCTGGTGCTGCTGCTGTTATACTATCACAATACTTGAGAAAGCATAATAAACTGCCCACACCTTATTTCGTTAAAATCTTGCTGAATTCAACAGGAAAATTGATTTACGATCCTTTAAGTGGTAAAAATTATACAAGAATAGACTTATACGAAGCCTCAAAAAACATCATAGGTTTTAACTATACATACAATAACATCACAAAAGACGAATCTTCCGAAATACGCTTAAATCCAGGAATTTCAGTATTTGTGAATGCAAGTTCTGATATAATATCGAATCACACCTGGTACTTTAATGGAACAAAAGTATCTACAAAAAACAACACCATAACATCTAACTATACATTCAATTCAAATAATATAACACAAGGAAATTATACACTTAAACTGGTTGTTGTCGGAACATACGATACAAATTCAATCAAATGGGATATAATAATAAATAAAAACCCCGAGATAATGCCTGCGGGCACTCATAATGCGAAAGAAAACGAAACCTTTCTTTTAAAAATAAATGCAACAGATCCCGAAAATGACACGCTTTATTTTTACGACAACACATCTCTCTTTGATATAAACAGAACAACAGGAATAATAAACTTTACCCCTGACTTTCTGGATGCTGGAAATTATAGTATAAATATTACTGTTTATGATGCATACAA
>CAZKIC010000175.1:0-1737 GCA_964552785.1 uncultured archaeon | reverse complement strand
CTTATATCCTCTTTATCTAGATCTTCAATCTCAAAATCATCGAGATTATTAGAATTTTTTAATTTCTCTTCTAATTCTGCTCTCTTTTTATCAACAATTAATTCAATCATTGTAACTTCCATAAAACCACCGTAACTATAATTAAAATCAAAAAAATATAAATATTTGTAATAAAAATGTCTATTTTTTAATTATTTCATATAATCCATATATTTAGGAATTCTTGTTTTTAAATTAACTAAGGAAATCTTTCCTGGGTTTGCAACATGGCCAACCCTGTCCTGAAAAGATGTTTGAGATTGCCACGTACTTGAAGAAATTAAAGTAACTCCTTTGTAATTATCTATCGCGTGGCTGTGTAAATCTCCTGTATGAAATATATCAGGAATATCATCTATCACTAAATAATCTTCTTCATCTGGTGCTTGAAGCGTCGCGCCATAAAAAGGTGCAAGATGTCTTCTCCTGAGTACGTCTTTCATAATATACTGTGGTTCTTTAATGCCTTTTTGTCTTAAAGACGTAACTTGATTAGCTATAGATGTAAAAGAGTATCCATGATACATTAAAACATTTATACCTCTATTCCCGTCTTGTCCGTGTATATTAAAATAAGACGGATTTTCGCCTAAAAAAACATTCTTAAACTCACTAATCCTTGGTAATAGGTTCTTATCCAAAGCTGGCTGCGGTTCCGAACTCCTAACAGCGTCGTGGTTTCCAGGAATAACACAAATATTAATATATTCTGGTATTTTTTCAACAAACTCCTCAAATTTAGAATACTGATCAAAAATATCCGCAATCTCTAAATCCTCTTTTTGAGAAGCATAAACACCAACACCGTCCGCTATATCCCCTGCAATAAAAACATATTTCACTTTTAATGCATCCTTTTCATTTGAATTTAACCAATTAATAAATTTATACTCTACTTTTTCAAGAAAGTTCTTGCTACCATAATGTAAATCTGAAATAAACACACTGTTGAGGTCATCTTCTATTGTATTAATAGCATCAGGAAGAGGTATGTCTGGATAAATAACATCTTTAATAAAAAAATAATTTCCATTATACCTGCCTTTAAAACCGGCAACATCGTCAAGTATTATATCATCTATATTGATTGATTCGTCCTTCCCTATAAACCCTTTTATTTCTCCTGTATTATCTTCAAGCTCAAGAATGAGATTATTATTTTTTGTAGTATATTTCTCTTTTACCATCGCAATTATAACTATATCCTCATTAACAATATGTAGTTTGGTTATATTTCCTATTGAAACCGCATTAGTTGTGTCTCTCCTGGATTTTATAATTTTCCTTAATTTCTCATATTTTGAAAAAAATAAAGAATGAATCAAAGATAAATCTTTATCTCTTTTTGTCTCCTTTCTTTCTTTAATCTTAACCTCAGAATCCACATCTTTTGCCAAGCAATATTCTGTTTTTTCCACTATAACTTCTTTTTTCTCTTTTTTCCTTAAAAATAAATCAACAGATTCTAAAGTTATTATTTTCTCATCCAAATCTAATAAGAACATTTCAAATTGCTCTTTAGACACAAACTCTTTCTTTATTTTTTGTAATGCTGCTTTCTCAAACAAATATCCTTTCTTTATTACTTCCCCCAAAAAAACCGTGTCTATCATATATAATAAATATATACAGAGTATTAAATTCTTTTACGTTCTCTTTAAACAAACAAAACAAAAATAAACACCTACCCCTATATTT
>CAZKIC010000174.1:0-1738 GCA_964552785.1 uncultured archaeon | reverse complement strand
ATTACTAAAGAAGAAGTATTGAGTGTTGCTAAGATTGCAAGACTTAAACTGACTGATGAGGAGATTAAAAAATACACAAAAGATTTAAATTCTATATTAGATAGTTTTAAGATTCTTAATGAAGTGAACACAGACGGACTTAAAGAAACTTTTCATCCTTTAGAGGAGTTAAATGTTTTTAGGGATGATGAGATCGAGAGTTCAATAAAGCAAGATGAGGCTTTGAAAAATTCTAAGAACAAAAGTAATGGTTTCTTTAAGGGGCCAATAGCAATTGAGGAGTAAGCACGTTTCGGTATAAGAATGATTATAATTTTAGATTTTATGGAAGTATAGAAAATGTGTGATTTTAATGGGGATGTCTGTAAAAGAATATATAGAAGAATCTAAGAAAGGAAATATAGATTATGAGGATTTTTATCATAAATTTGATGAAGAACTTTCTAAAAAAGACCGCAAATACAACTTCCTAATTTCTAAATCGGGCTTTAAGACCCCCTTAAATGTTGATGATAAATTATTTGGTTTGCCCGTTACTGTGAAGGATTCTATATGTACAAAAGATCTAAAAACAACGGCGGGATCTAAGATTCTAGAGGATTATGAACCTATTTTTGATGCTACTGTTGTAAAGAATGTTAAAGATAATACAGGTGTTATTGTTGGTAAAACTGCGATGGATGAATTTGGTTTTGGAACATTCTCAACAAATTGTGCATTTAATATCCCTAAGAATCCGTTGGATCCTGAAAGGAGTTGTGGCGGTTCTTCTGGAGGGGCTGCGTGTGCAGTAAGCGCTTTAGAATTGCCACATTTAGCTATAGCCCAATCAACAGGAGGGAGTATTTCTGCTCCTGCATCATTTACAGGGACTGTTGGGTTGACTCCAACATACGGGAGAGTTTCAAGATACGGTTTAATAGATTATGGAAATTCTCTAGACAAAATAGGTGCAATAGGTAAAGATGTTTTCTCGGTTGCTTTGCTTTTAGAGGTAATGGCAGGCCATGATAAAAAAGATTATACTTCTATAAATAAAGATGTTCCTCCTTATACAAAGAATTTAGAAGGAAATAAGAAACTAAATATAGGTATTCCTAAGGAATATTTCGATTTGATAGAGGATGAAGGAATAAAGAAAATTATTAATAAACGCCTTTCGGAATTGGAGAAAGAAGGCCATTCCTTATTTGATGTTTCTTTGCCGAGTACAAAGGTTGCTTTAGCCGCGTATTATATTATAGCGACTTCCGAAGCTTCCACCAACCTTGCCAGATACTCGGGTATGAGATATGGTTCTGAATTAGATGTTTCAGGAAAAGAGTTCAATGAGTATTTTTCGGATGTGCGTTCAAAGTACTTTGGAGAAGAGGCCAAAAGAAGAATAATGCTAGGAACTTACAGCAGAATGGCAGGATATAGGGATGCTTATTATATTAAAGCTATGAAAGTTAGAACAAAAGTTATTCAGGAATTCAAAAAGGCATTCAAAAAAACAGATGTCTTAATGGCGCCAACAATGCCTGTAATAGCGCCAAAGTTCAAAGATATAGAGAAATTAACTCCAACTCAAATGTATGCCATGGACATCCTTACAGTTCCTGCAAATCTGGCAGGAATCCCAACTTTGTCTGTTAATGCCGGATCTCACAAAGGCATGCCTGTGGGTTTACATATTTTAGGAGACCATTTGAAAGAAATAGATATTCTACAAGCGGGAAGATTGTTAGAGTTTAAT
>CAZKIC010000173.1:0-1767 GCA_964552785.1 uncultured archaeon | reverse complement strand
GCCCTGTACTGCTCTCTTAGTATCTTTGACTGATGGGCTTCTTTTATATAGTTTTCGTCCAGCAGTATTGTTAAATAGTTATATACTTTATATATTAATGTCATTGCAAGTATAAGTAATACAAAAAACCACGAATAAAATATATATGTGTTATAGAACAAGTCGTCCAAAAGATATCGCCTTCCTACAAAAACAAGAAATAATATTGAACCCAACAATAAAATCAACAAAGCTGCTATCTCTTCTATGAACTCTTTTTTTAATTTGTTCTTGTCTATGTTCTCTTCATTATAGTCTTTCAGAAGCGATCTGTACATAAAGAATAATATGAACTTTCCAGAATATAAAGATTAAAAAGAAAGAGAAGGAATTAAGGCAATACCTTTGTTAAAGAACCTCCTTTTGCAAAAGTAATCTTCAGAGTTCCTCCTTGCACATATGGTCCTGTAACATTGAAAGTTGTTGTCTCGTCTTCTGGAAGATCTGAAGTTAATCCTTCTATAGTTCTTGGACTTCCGTCAACAAAAGCGCTTGCTGTTGAGAAATCACTTGTTGTATATGTGCTTGTCCCGACATTCCTTATTTGAACGCCTATTTTTCCGCCATTATCCCATACTGTCTCAATCACCAATTTAGATGTTGCGGATTGTATTGTTTTTGAAACAGATTCCTGGGCAGATTCTTGGGCTTCTTCTTGAGATCCGGAAATAAATAAATACACGCCACCTATTAACCCCACTAATATCAATACCAATAGAACTATTGATAAGACCGGAGTTATACCTTTTCTTTTTTTCATTAATATTTCTGCTTTCATAAAACCACCTATCTTATTATTTTATTGATTGTGCTACCTGAAGAAAATGTTATTCTTAGATTCTTGCCCCTTACATCTGTAAGATTCTCAGCAATTATGAATCTTCCTGTGTCGCCCGGTTCTAAATCTCCTGAATTATTATTGTACACTGTTATTGGTACATCATCCACATAAGCTGTTGCAGTATCTAGTATATCCGAAGTGAATGTGCCTGAACCCTGAACTCTTACTTGTACGGTAAAGTTTCCATCATCAGATACCGGGTCCCATATTGACTCTATACTCATCAAAAGTGATACAGATTTAGCAGTCTTGGCTAAGGATTCCGAAGATTGCGACTGTGCCTCCTCCTGGGCACTCTTTATGAACACATAAGCGGCACCAACAATCCCTACCATTATCAAAACTAACAGAACTATCGATAACACAGGAGTTATACCTTTTCTTGTTCCTAACATAAATTATAATATCGTATAAGTTATATATAAAACTTTCAATAAAAACGACATACTATCGATAGCTTTAAATATATTGACGTATAATATTATATTACTATATTGAGATATTGTAAAGGGTGATTTGTTGAAAGTTAATGTTGTTTGTCCTTCTTGCGCAGGTATCTTTGAATGGAAATGGGGAAAGACAAAAGGGGTTTGTTCTGAATGTGAAGCTCAATTAACAATAAGAGAGGTAAAACTTGCGAAAGGAGAGATTGTGAAATTATTCCAATAGCTATCCTTTAAAAAAGGATACCGTACCCAAACGCTTATGCGTTAAGTTGGTCATTCACTACACAGATATGTTTAGAAAAGGACCGTACCCAAACTTCGAAACAATTGGCTCAATAGCAACCCTTTAAAAAAGGGTTCCGATCCCAAAACGCTAATGCGTTTAGTTGGTCAATAGCAACCCTTTAAAAACCCGAAAAATGCATCAAAGCAAAGATATAG
>CAZKIC010000172.1:0-1790 GCA_964552785.1 uncultured archaeon | reverse complement strand
TTTTTTCTCCTGTTTAAGTTCTTTGATAACTGTAAGTAAAGCATTTCTATTTGTGCCAAAAACAAACAATGTTTCTAAAGGCAAGACATTGTCTTTTATTCTGCCAAATAGATCATCATCTATATCTTTGTTATTATGAAGCTCTATTAATCTTCGTCTTTTATTAGCGATCGGTTCAATTCTTATACCCCTTCCAATAGATTGAAGGATGAATTTTTTTGCGTCTGTGCCTGTGCCAATGTTGATGAAGTTTATAATGTTTGGTCTATTAGAATCCCATCCTTCATAAAAAGCGCGGGACCCCATTAAAATATTAATCGGTGAGTCATTCTGATTTATTCTCTCAAAGAATCCTTCCTCCTCAAACTGATGGTTTACATTGAATCTGGATAACTCTTCTTTTAACCAATTAGGTATATCACCGGTCTTACTTAAAGCAAAGTGTTTATCAGACGTAGTAAGTTTGAAAGCAACCTGTTTTTTGTCTGATGGTCTAAAAGAGATTTCAATCTCACCCGGGCTATCAGAATTGTAAACATACTTCCATATATCTTTCAGGGTAATGCCTTTGAAAACTTTTTTGTCTATTCTTATCTTTCTTCCATCCTCAAAGACAAAATCAGGCTCATGTTTCAATTCTTCCCAGAGTTCATCTATAGAATCTTTAAAGACATTATCTTCTATATCTCCCTTTCCAATTCTCTCAAGTTCTCTAAAGAAGAGTTTTAAATCTGCGTCTTCTGTATTGATAGAGTTAACAAGGGTCAAAAGCAATGGCTGGTGATAAAGTTTTCTTTCAATCTCGCTTATTTTTTCATAAAATTTCTTTGAATATGTCAGTAGGATTAAAGATTTCAGAACTATCTTCTGCTTCTCATCGCCACTGTAATCTTCATCTTCTCTAAATGCCCTTATTTCCTGTTTTAATACGCTAATATGTTTTCCATAACCTTTCTCAATAAATGAAGAGAGGTTAAACTCAAATGCTGATGTGATAACATCTCGTGGGTCAGTAAAGGTAGCAGAAAAATTGAATAGGAAACCGTTTCTTGAAAGGATGGAGTATATATGCTGTCTTTTAGAATCCTCTTTATCTCCTTTATGTGCCTCATCCAGGAATATATACCACTTCCCTTCATTGTCATAATTTCTAAAATCAATGATTTTCTCCTTCTGCTCATCACCAATATTATCAGATCTGTAGTAAAATACCGGTGTTCCAAATAAATATCTCTGCCTTTTAACTTCAGGGTATTCTTTTAATTCCCGAAGTTCAATTTTATCGGCACTTGCATAATTTACTTCATCTATCATCTTTTTAAATTGTTCTATCAGATCGTCCCTGTGGGTTAAGAATAAAATATCATATTCAGGAATTTCACCTCTCTCCATAAGCTGTTTTAAAATTCGAATAAGTTTGATGATAACAAGAGTTTTACCACTTCCTGTTGCCATCCAGAATGACATACGGTTTATATAATTCCAATAAGGAACTTTCCCATCTTGAGAGGAATAATATTCAATAAGCAAATCGTATATCTTTCTGTTCCGTTTATCTAACCTTATATCTAAATCTTCTTCCAAACCATTATCTTTATACCACTCAAATAATTTCTTTTTTCTTTCCTGATTGACTTCCAACTTTTCACCATTCTGAAAATCTACAAAATCTTCGTAGTATTTCCATAACACCTTGATAGCATTCTCCACCGCTTTTTGCTGAAAATCCCAAAGTAATTTATCTCTTGAAAAGTTTTTAAGATCAAAAGAATTCCAGTTATATGGAAGAT
>CAZKIC010000171.1:0-1799 GCA_964552785.1 uncultured archaeon | reverse complement strand
GCTAATAGAATGAGGAGTACTCTATGAATATTGTAACCTTATTGAACCAAATTGATTCAGGAGATATTGTTCTTCCTGCAATACAGAGAGATTTCGTTTGGAGTGAAGAAAAGATCGAAAAATTAATGGATTCTATCATGAGAGGTTATCCTGTTGGAATAGTGTTAGTCTGGGAAACCTATAAGGATATCCAATATCGAGAATTTGAAAAAATATATCGCAACGATACAAGACCAGCATTTATAGATAACAGTTCTAATAAGAAGTTAAAACTTGTTTTAGACGGACAACAACGTTTGCAGGCACTATATCTTGCTTTATATGGCAGTTATAATGGTAAATACCTGTATTTTGATATTCTTAGCGGAAGAGATTCTGATGATTTCGAAGAAGAAAAGTATTATTTCTATTTTGCCACACCACAAGAGGCTGATGAATGGAATAAAGCAACAGAAATCAAGAAGAGCAAAAGCGAAGGAAATGATGGAATTAAATATTTTGCCAAAGTATCAGATCTTTTTAAAATGGATGTCTCCAGTAAGCAAAAATATCGAAAAGAAATTACAAAGAAACTAAAATTAACGGAAGAAGACGAATTACGTTTAGAAACTAATTTGGCAAAACTAGACGAAGTTTTGACAAAAGAACAGAATATTTTAAAAGCTTCTATCATTGATGAAAATAAACCAGCTGATAGCCAATCAAGACAGACAGAATCTGATGTTTTGGAGATTTTTGTGCGTATTAACAGACAGGGAACTCCTTTAAGTAGGTCAGACCTTATTTTCAGTATGCTTAAGCTAAACTGGAGAGAGTCTGCAACTGCCTTACCAGAATTTGTCGATAAAGTTAATGATGGAAACTCATTTGAAATAGATATAGATTTTATTATCCGTTGTTTATTTGCTGTATCAGATTTAGGAACAAAATTTGATATTGATATGTTGCGAAAAATAAAAAACATGAAGAGAATACAAGAAAATTATGAACAATGCTGTATGGCGATTGAATCGACCATTGATAATGTCCAGAAGCATTGTTGGATATCAAGCAATAAAGCGATGGGTGGTATCCTAAATCTTATTCCTTTTGTGTATTACTTTTTCCATTTACCAAAACATGAAATCCTAGACAACCAAGTAGATAATTTTCGTAAGTCATTTTTTCTATTTTGTTTTGCCAAGCCATTTTCTAGGTATGCGGATAGCAGGATTGGTAAATTTATCCGTGAAGAATTAAAAGATAGAAAGGAACATGAAAAGAATAGTTTTCCATTTGAAGCATCGGTCTGGTGGGTGAATTATTGGGAACATATAGATGGCTGGAATGAAGAGTTGATACAAAGAAATCCACGTCTTGCTTTATATATTATTCAGCAAGATAGAGGGACAAAAACACACTACAAACTGAATAAACGTGAAATGGATCATATTTTCCCTCGTTCTATATTGAGACAAAAAGGATTTGATGAGTCAAAAGTAAATCATTTCGCTAACTTCTGGATATTAAGTAAAGGGAAAAACATCAATAAAACAAATAAACATCCCAAAAAATATTTTGAAGATGTGCCCGATAAGGAGTTAAAAATAGCTTTGATAGACAGGAAATTATTGGATTATAGACGTTATGGAACATTTTTGGATAAGCGAGGAAAGGCGATAATTGAAAAACTGACTAAAAAGATTGGAATTAGTGAAGATGATTTTAAGGTGCTTAATGAAGAATAGTAGCATAACAAGGCGCTCCACCTGACCGCTGTTCCGCTGGAGCTTCATAGCGGCAGGTGAGCTTGGTCGTTA
>CAZKIC010000170.1:0-1924 GCA_964552785.1 uncultured archaeon | reverse complement strand
AAAATTCATATTAGGGTTGATTGATCCCGAAAATCCGGAAAAGGATGAGGCATTGGCTTATGCAGATAAACCTATAAATTGTGTCACTCTTGTGCCCAAGAACGACTATTTCAACGAGGTTTACAGGAAACTGAAGAAGCAGTGACATAAATGGTGGAGATATGAAAGATATTCAAAGAATGGTTGAAGAGGAAGTGATGAAGGAAAAGAGAAAGGGAAGATTCTCAAAGCCTGTAAAGGTTGTTCCTTTTAACGGAAAGCCTCATTTTAAAGCCTTGACGCATATGATCAGAGGAGATGTTTTGATAAAATACAACCCCGAATATGAAAGAATTCGGGAAGGCGGCACAGCAATAGTTGTGAGGGATGTTACTAGACACGAAATAAACCATCACCAATATGAAGGATTTAATGGATGTCCAAGAACACCGGACAATCACTTTGATAAATTTATTGACCCTATAAGCAGGGTTTTAATACCTGAAGGATATACAGAAGAGGATGTTCATTATGTTGCCAATGCTCTGGAAGACACCATACTGCATAAAGACCTGAACAAGAGCTGTTCTCTTGAAGGAATCAAGATGTTCTTCAGGGATGTTGGAGAGAGCAATAAAAGCGAATTTACTGAGTTTTATGAGGCTCATGTAAAGCTGAATATGTTTTTGTGGGGCAGCAAAAAACAAAAAAAAGAGATTGGCCACCTGTACAAACACTACGATGAAGTAAAGGAAGCATTAACCAAGTTCCTTGAAAGAACAGGAATCTCAAGAATCAGGGACGAAAACGGGTATTATGACAAGGAGAAAATAAGAGAATATTTGATTGACGAGAATAACTGGAAAGAAATAGCGAGAATATATGCTGAGGAATTCAAAAGATTGCTTAAACCCGGATATGCAATGCCATTGATAAATCATTGCGGTGCAGGAACAAAAGGAAGAGAACAGGAAGACGCGGAAGATGAAGGCAATGTGTTTGACAGGGAGATAAAAAGCAGAAACTTCAAGGAAAGAAAAGTGTGGGAACACTATCAGAAAGCCAGGAGAGGGGAAACAGACGAACCATTACCTCCAATTTTCGACTCTTTCGAAAGTCTTGACCTTCTCTATGAAAGACTTGCAAAACAGATGAAAATCAAGGCAGAAAGCAAAACAGTAAGCAGAAGATTTAACTACACTTCTGTGGGTAAGGAACCTTTTGACCCTCAAAAACACAAACTGAAGAGGCTTACGTTTGGTTTTGATGACAAGGGAAAGCCAATATTAATGAGAAAAAGACATCCGCTTTATATTGACATAAATGTCAGGAAACAGAACAAAGGGATACCTGAGGCAAGGTATGTATTATTGGACACAAGCGGAACTATGGAAGAAAGCCCTGAAGGAGACGATAATGCAGGAAACACCACCATAATTCCGTGGGGAGACAACTCAAAATACCATTATGCTTTGCTTGGATGGTACGGGTTTCTGAATTATCTGAAAAATAATCATCTGCTGGAGGAAACCTCCGTGACTCTTGCTAATTTTAGTAGTAATAATTACATAGGAAAAGGTCTTAAAAAAGCGAAAGAAGTTGCTTTGAAACCACAATTTGGTTTGACAAAACTTTATGAGGAGACAGTTAATGAGATGTTTAAAGGACGCGATGCATTAATATACACAATAAGCGATGGTTTTATAGACACCTGGAATGACATAAGAGAAGAATTTATTAAAAAGGCAAAGAGACACCACTATTTCCATATACAAATAGGGGATGGAAACGATTTTACGGAAGACCTGGAAAATGCAGGGCTGGATGTTTACTATGTAAAAGGTGATGAAGACCTGGCAAATCTTGTTGTAGATTTGACAAAGAAGGTTTACAAAAAGAGGTGACTGGTTATGGAGTTCAAAATTGATCGTTACGGATTCATGAA
>CAZKIC010000169.1:0-1930 GCA_964552785.1 uncultured archaeon | reverse complement strand
CAAAAAGTGAAGAGCTATGGGACATAACTAATAGACCATCTACAAAAACAAAGCTTGAAATATTGGAAAAGGTCTTTGATATATGGCTTACAATCTGGAACAATCAAAAATGGATATCTAATGAATGGTATATTATAGATTTATTTGCTGGAAGAGGTAAATATATTGATGGAGGCAATGATGTAAATGGTTCTCCTCTAATTTTTCTCAAGAAAATTTCAGATAAGATAGAGCGATTGCAATCAGATGTAAAGATCAAATTGTTTTTAGTAGAAAAAGATACTCGCAATTTTGAGGAGCTATGTAAAAATATGAGGGACTTTATTAAGAACAATACTTTACTTAAGGATAAAGTCGATGTCGAATTCCTCCAAGATGATTGTAATAACGCCATAAAAAACATCTTATCTCAAGTCCCAAACGATAAAAAGCATCCGCTATTCATTTTGATAGACCCCACAGGACTACAGATCAAAAAAAATACTATGGAGAAAATTGTAAGTCTACAAAATCCCAAAGATATAATGTTTAATTATATCTTGGAGGGCGTTAGGAGAACTGCTGGGGTTGCAAAGAAGGAACGACGTGGAGAAGAACTTAGCATCAGAGAAATAAAGACGATTGAAACTTTGCAGAAATTTATAGGAAGAGATATTGATGTAATTAATAAATCAGATATAGAGACTTTAAAGGAATACTGTTCTGTTTTCACTTCTAAAGATTTAAAAGTTGTCGCTTATGATGTGCGATATCCTGATAGAAATGATATTCTCTATTATCTTTTGTTTGCATCGAAGAAATTGTCGATAACCGACATAGTTAAGGATATATATGCTAAACAGAAAGAGCGAATATCCGGTCCAACTTTATTTGGTGGAAAGGAATTTTATAAAGGACAAATATTAATGATTACTTCTGGTACACAAACAATACGAAGAAAAACTTTACTTTATGAGACAAAGGTAGAATATGGCAACTGGACAATTAATCACATTGTTGGATGTAAGCACGGATGCAGATTTCCTTGTTATGCCATGATGATGGCTAAAAAGTTTGGATGGGTTAAGGATTATGAAGATTGGAGAAAACCAAGAGTTGTTGAAAATGCATTAGAACTTTTAGAAAAGGAAATTTCCAAGTATAAGAACAAAATAAATTTTGTCCACCTTTGTTTTATGAGCGATCCTTTTATGTATGATTATGAGAAACAAAATTTAGTGCCAGAGATAAAACATATGACGTTAAGGATAATTGAAAAGTTAAACAAAGAAGGCATAAAAGTAACAACACTTACAAAAGGAATTTATCCTGATGAAATCTTGGATACAAAGAAATTCTCTCCAAAGAATGAATATGGAATTACATTGGTTTCATTAAATGATGAATTTAAAAAAGAGTTTGAGCCTTTTTCTGCACCTTATAGAGCAAGGATTGATTCTTTAAAGAAGTTATCTGATAACGGATTGAAGACATGGGTTAGTATGGAACCCTATCCGACACCATGGTTAGATAAACAGGCGGAAAATATTAAAACTATTTTAGAAAAAATTTCATTTGTAGATAAAATTATTTTCGGCAGGTTAAACTACCGAAAATTAACTGAACATAATACTAGTTATAGCAAAATATGGAAAAATAATAACGATTTTTATAAATCAATGGCTCAAGAGATAATAAGTTTCTGTAAGGAAAATAATAAAAGATATCATATCAAATTAGGGACACCTTTAAGCAAAAGTAAAACAATAAATATTTTTGAGGATTAAAGAAATGAAGTTAGTCAACCAAATCATCCCCCTCATCCAGAGTAACACAGGCATTCCTGCCTGTGATTCAGACACAGACAAGAATGTCTGTGCTACAGTCAAAGAATACAAACGCCAGATTGACCAATTGGTTTACAAATTGTATGGATTGACGAAAGAAGAAA
>CAZKIC010000168.1:0-1930 GCA_964552785.1 uncultured archaeon | reverse complement strand
ACTTATTACCGCGTCACTTCAAAAGACTTTACCTTTTCCATTAGCTCTTTAGCTTTCTTGTCTTTCTCGAAGTGTTTTCTTACAGGTTCTATGAAAGAATTAAGATATTTGGCAGTAGAATTCTTCAGGTCTAAAGGATGTATTTCTCCTTTAACATATGCTTTCTCCAAATCCTTATAAGATTTGAAAGAAATATCTCCTCCAAATTTCTCAGGTCTTTCTATCACAAATTCTGAGACTTTTTCAAATATAATGTACTTTATATATTCCAAAACAGGATTTTCGTTTGAAGTTTTATCAGGACAGTATGCTTTCTTTAATTTCCTTTTAATCTCGTCTTCAGAATCAGTCATGAAAATAGATGAATCCGGCTTTGATTTTGACATTTTGAGTTCTATCTCTCTTTCCTTGCCCTTCTCGTCAGAATGAGGCTCATGTAATCCCATTAACATGTGGTGATGAACAGAAACCGGTTTCCACCAACCTAATTTAGGCCCAACTTCTCTTGCCAAAACATTAACCTTTCTCTGGTCCATACCCATCATCACGAGATCAACATCCATATGGAATATATCTGCACACTGCATCAAAGGATATAATATTTGTGATGCCTGCAGATTATCTTCTTTCCTGCCCATTATCTGAGAACATCTCTCAATTCTTTTCACACTATTTGCTATGGATATCTGCAACACTTTCTTCCAATAAGAGTCATCTTTAACTAGATCGGATGCCCAAACAAACTCCACTTTCGGATTCAAACCACTCGCTAACAAAACCTCTTTCATATATTCTCCGACAATCTGTATTTTCTCTAGGTCTCCACCCATCTTATTATTTGCCCACGCATGCCAATCTGCCATAATGAATTTAAACCTGAAGCCAACATCAATTAGCTTGTTAATATAAATAGGCACCAATATTCCCTGCGCAATATGGAGATTACCTGATGGTTCATAGCCGTCGTAAGCGACAGGATGTTTCTTTTCCATTAATAGCTTTTTTAAATCTTCTTTTGTGATTATTTCTTCTCCAATACTCTCAATAATCTTTATTTTTTCATCTATATTCATGCAACCACAATCATATATTAATAAAAAACTTAATAAATATATATCATTTAATGGAGGTTTTAGAATGGTAGTTGGATGGGTAATAGGATTAATAATAGTTATATTGGTGCTGATCTCAATAGCGATGTTCAACAGAGTCATAGTTCTATATAACAGAACAGAAAACGCCTGGTCTCAAATAGATGTCCAGTTGAAAAAACGTTCAGATCTTGTGCCTAATTTAATAAACACAGTAAAAGGTTACGCAAAACACGAGAAAGAAATAATGAACAGTGTTACAAAAGCCCACGAGAATATGTTGAAAGCAAACACCATTGAGAAAAAAGCAGAAGCAGACAACATTCTTACAGGAGCATTGAAAAGTATTTTCGCTTTGGCCGAGAATTATCCTAATTTAAAGGCAAATGAAAATTTCAGGCTCTTCCAGGAGCAAATTGAAGGAATAGAAAACAAGATAGCTTATGCAAGGCAGGCATACAATGATTCGGTTCTTGATTATGATAATTATATATCTACATTCCCCGGAGTGCTGTTTGCTAAAATATTGGGAAAAAGAGAAAGGCCTTATTTTAAGATCGAAGAATCTGAAAAGAAGAAACCGGTTGTAGATTTCTAAAATAAACATTTTTTTTTATTTTTTTTAAAAAATAAAGCCACATAAAGCTTTATTTTGTTTTTTAAAATCTTAGGACTCTTTAATTTTTCTTTATCTAAAGAGTATTTAAATATGCCTTCGACCATATAGTATTTAAATTATTTTTCGAGAGGTGGGAAATTGGTAGATTTGATAAAAAAGGCAGCATCTTTTTTGATGTCTGTATTGTTTGTATTTAGTTTATTTATGCCCTTTGCTTTAG
>CAZKIC010000167.1:0-1982 GCA_964552785.1 uncultured archaeon | reverse complement strand
CTGTTATGTGCGTCGACAACAATAAAACCAAATCGACCGAGGCAGAGTGCAACGTCCGTTTAAACCAATTGCAAAGAAACGGCTGCCGAAGAGGTAGTAACACAAAGCCGAAAATCCGTTTTTGCGAAAGTTTTTTCTTCAACCAACACACCGAAGGAGGAAGGGGGCTTAAAATTACACACTAATCATCTTCCTCTGGAGCATTATATGCATCATATAGTTGATAAACATACATAAATAAACTAAACGCTATTGACAGTATGATTGAAAACGGACCTAATAAACCCGATAAAGCAAAAATAAATGAATTGCCTAAAATAAACCAAACCCAAAGAATTATCGCCCATTTAAATTGACCTTTGACAAATTGTCCGAGTGTAGGAATTAAGAAACTAAATATTGCAGGAAGGACATATTTATTTGAAGAATGCATATATGTCTGATTTACTTTTATCATATCTTTAGATTGTTTTGTTCTAATTTTGGTCCCGCATACCTCACAAAACTTATCCATGTTCTCTATTTTTGCTCCACAGTTATTACAATATGGCATGAAATCACGCAAATAACTCTATTACTAAACAAAACCAAATATATATTATCTTCAACGTACAACATTCGTAAATATCTGAGAATATATGAACCCTAACATTATTAATAATATTAATATTGCAACAATCCATTTAACTAACGGAGATGTGCCTTTTTGCTTTGTCCTTACATTGATATTAATATTTTTTTCAGTCATTTCTTTCTTTAATTCAAATAGTTCTTTTTCTATCTTCGATTTTTGAGTAAAACCCCATACAATCAAAATTATACCTATAATTAATTCAAAGGACAATACTCCGAATAATACCCCTATTAAAAATAAAAATATTCCTAATCCTGCTTCTTGTTCTCTATATCTTAATGATCTCTCTAACTTTGTTACTCTTTCTTCATAGATCTTATTTATCTTTTGATTCATATTATCATATATCTTATTAATTTGTTAGTGAGATATCATATTCAAAGCTATAAGGATCATAATTATCATCATAACCAAGGTCAAATACTAATCTTATATTCTGTGTATCTTTAGGTATTGGATCAAATAATATATACCCTCTTTTTGTTACTCCTGAATATATCTTAGAATACGCATCTAATGTTCCTTCATAATTGTATTCGTATTGATTTCCTTTATTGTCTAAGATCGCCATATCAGATGGTGAAAAATAATCACTTTTACCTCCAACATTCTTAACTTCCATATCTACTCTAAAGTATTGTTTCTTTTCATAATATTCATAAGGGCTAAAGAAACCAACCTTCATTACAGTAACTTCAAAATTACCCTTACTTATCTTTTTATTAACTGTTATTGCATTTTTATTATATTCTTCTTCTGCCATCTGTATAAGTTCTTCTTCTGTATATGTTGGTATCTCAACTGTGGTGTCTTCGGCATGTAATTCTTTTTCATTGGGTGTTACAAAAGTAAGAACTGCTCTACCAAAACCGAAAGAAGAAACACCTTTTTTGATTTCAGATATAGGCACTCTCCATTCGTATGCTTTCCCAATCTCCTGACCAGTAATCATGAATTGGTAATCAACAAAATCCGATGCTTTTACAAAAAATTCCTTAGTATATAAAGTATTATTTAATTCATCAAATATTTCTAATTTTACATTTCCATTACTTACAGTATTTATTCCATTTGCGTCTTCTAGTAAGAAATAGAATCTGAGCACATTTCCTTCTTTAGTAGATGTAAAAATATTTATGTTAACAGGTTTATTATAAGCAGTTCCTGAACTTGTTTGATCTACATAGTTTTGAACACAACCACTAATAGACACAATTCCGACAAGAAGCAAAATTATAAATAAATAATTAAAATATTTTGTTGATTCCATATTATCCCTCATTCATTAATATACTTTATCTATATTTTTCGATTTTGTTTTTAATATCATTAAATAACAGTATTAATA
>CAZKIC010000166.1:0-1987 GCA_964552785.1 uncultured archaeon | reverse complement strand
TAGATATACAGAATCTAATATAGGTTTTCAGGGAGCTAAGTTTGAAGACAGGGAAGAAAGAAAATCCTTTTTGAGATGGCTGACGGAAGCAGAATCAAGACTTCCAAAGTCCGATATTGTTCTATTCTTGGATGTCCCGTTGGATATTTCATGGAATCTTGTTAAAGAAAAAGGATACAGGGAATATTTAGGAGGAAAAGAAAGAGACATACATGAAAAAAACACAGTCTATCAGCAAAAAGTAAGAGATGTTTATCTGGAATATGGAAAAGAACACGGATGGAAAATAATAAAATGTGTCAGAAATGGAGTGTTGAGATCAATAGAAGATATCAACAGAGAAATAATGGAGATAATTGAAAAAGAAATCTAGAAATTCCAGTCCTGGCCAACAACTTTTCTGTCGTCTGTGAACACTTCTTTATTGGCAGGCTCCAGTGAATATAATCTTTCCATAACTTCTTTTTCTTTTTGTATGCTTTTAGGTTTATATGAGAATCCTATATTTCCAGAAGCCTCTTCTGTCATTACGTCTTCAGCAGCTTTGGCAACAGTAGGATTTACGCGTTCCATCAGTTTGTGGGCAAGGTCCACTCCTTCAGCATTTTTTTCTTCCAACCCTTTAATGTATGCTTCTGTCTGGACAAAAACCTCGCTTGAAGTGTCATATTTATGGTGTGCAGCTTCGTGATAACCTAAAACAGGCAGAACTTTAACAAGACTTTCTTTAAGTTTGTCTTTATACACCCCCACATTTTTTAATGCTTCGGCAACATTGTAAACATTAAGCTGTATAACTCCTTTTTTTGAAACAGCAGCCAGGCTTCCCTCTCCGTAGTTGGTAATCGCTTCCTCCACTCCGTATTTTGTATCTATATGTTTCTGGTCTTTATCATATATAAGATGCACTTCCGCCTCTTCTTGACCCAAATAAGAGTGAATCTTTTCTTTAATATATAATTCCTCTGACTCTGTTAGATAACCTATTCCAATTGCGAATAGAATAACAGAAAGTATACCAATAAATGAAAACAGCAACATCTCTAACATAATGTATAATTTATTTTTAGGAGTATATAAAGTTAGTTATCCGTATTATTTGTTTCAGCTGTTCAAAAGTATGTTTATGTTGTTTCTAAGGCCGACAGAAAATCCTATAACTATTAGGAAGTATTTGATTAAAAGGCGCTCGTTCTTGTCTTCTATATAGTTGTCTATCAAATAGACCATGATTAGAAGCACTCCAAACTTAAGAAGTATGAAGCTCCACGCTCCTGATCCGTTTATGGTTAAACCTAAGTTTTCGACGAAATTAATAACAGATCTTGCAAGGATTTGCTCCTCCCAAAAGCCATAGTATGTCATAGTCATGAAAGTTCCTATTGCATCAAACAACTGGAACCAGAAAACTTTAACATTCCATGTAGATTCAAACATTTTGAAATACTTTCCAAGAAAAGCCAGAAAAAGCAGAACTATTATCCATACCCATATAGATATCAACAAACCAGAAATATTTAATGTTCCATTCCTGAAAGCCGTGCTTAAGTCAAGCCAAAATATAGGCACGGATAGAATTAAAGGAATTTTCTGCCACATCTCCCAGTATGTTGTTTGATATCTATGTGTTTTAATCTCTGGTTTGAACTTAAGCAAAAAATACAATATACCTCCAGCCAGAAGCAATATCTCTATATATATGAAAGGAGTGACAACAAATATGCTATCAGTGATGTTTAAATCCCTCATTAGTCTTATGGATACCCCTAATATAACCCAAGACATTGTTCCGAATAAAAAGGAATCCGTAATATACAATTTCTTTTTTTGGACAAACATATAATAAAAGAAATACGCAACCAACAGGAACAGAATAACATTTAAGGCGGTAGTGTAAACATTATATCCGGTATTTTCTACCCACGATCTGTAAAAATTTTCATAGAAAAAATTTTGCAAAGACATAACGAACACTATAACATTATAT
>CAZKIC010000165.1:0-1995 GCA_964552785.1 uncultured archaeon | reverse complement strand
GACATGGAAGGGAAAAATTTAAAATAACCTTTTCCTTTTTTTTCTTTTATCTGTTTTACAATTTTTTGACTATATTAGTATGGATTTTTTCAATATTTTTATTTACATTCCGAAATAATTATTCAAGAAACTGGTTAAAATAAATTTTTAATATTAAAAAACAATCATAATAAGAGGTTTTTTGATGAACAAGCTACCTGTAAGATATCTTTTTTTAATGAGTATATTTTTTACTTTGTCAATCCTTGCCTTAGGGGTAATGATAGGCACTGAATTAGACAACTACAAAATAAAAAATCTTGATTATGCTTATAAGTACGATTTATTAGACCTGTCGAGTTTTGATCTTTCATTAAATTTTCTGGAATCTTGGGAAAATGAGTTCAATGGGAATTATTGCAATTATTCAAAAGAATCTATAGCAACGATATTCAATTCTATAAGAGACACAGGGTCTAAATTATCTCTGTATGGTAAATCTTATTCTGCTTATAAAGAACTTGAGTTCGATTATTTGAAAAGAGAGTATTTTGTTATGGAATTAAAGGCATTCTATCTTCTGTCAGATATAAGAAATGAGTGTCCTGATATAAACAATATCCTTTTTTTCTACAAGATAGATGACAACGATTCAGAGCTGATGGGTAATGTGTTGTCTCAGCTTTCTCAAGAAATTAACAACACCTATATTTTGTCTTTTGATATCTCATATGAGGACCTTTCAACTCTGGAATTGATAAAATTAAGGTATAATTTAACTGCTGATGATGCTCCTGTATTTATATTAAACGGAAAATATAAATATAAAGGATTGAGTAATGTTGAAGAATTAAAGAATTATATTTTCGAGAAAATAAATCTTAAAAAGGGATAATTATGAAGAAGAAAAACAAAAAAACATTTGATTCAGACTCTAAAGAGTCCAAGAAAAAAGAAAAAAACGAGAAAAAAGAGAACCCTTTATTTTTGACATTATCAGTGATGATTTTGGTTTTTTTGGTCGTTATCTTAATAATTGGTTTGAAAACAGCATGGGACAACAGAGAGTTTAATCAATTAAAAGAATTTTGTTTTAATGTTCAGAACTCTCCTGATTTAGAGTTTCCTTGCGAGTGTATACCAAACATGAGAGATTATAATGAGTCCGCTTATATTAATGAGAAATCAAAGGGAGTGTGTGTTTGTACTTGTGATATAGGCAATAATAAATCTTATGTTGTAGAGGTAAGGATGGCGGATAAGGAGAAATTTAACCACGGTGTTTAAATGGAGTTAAAACATAAAACATTAGGTATTATATTGACTGCTTTATCTTTAATATTGATAATACTGTTGTTTATAGTTAAGATTAATATAGATGCTCAGGAAGCATATTTATGCGAGATCACACACACATCAGGGTTAGATATAAAAACCTGTCCTGCACACCAATCAAACAACTCATTAATATTTACTTTTGTTTGGGGTTTATCATTCTTGATCCTTGGAAGTGGGGTATTTTTGATATTTTATCCTCAGCTTAAAAAAGAGCCTTCCAAAAAGATCGATATAAATAAATTAAGTGAGGAAGAAAGAATAATATTCAATCTTCTAAAGAGTAACGATAGTTCTATGTATCAGCACGAATTAATAAAAGAGACAGGTTTTTCAAAAGTTAAAATGACAAGAATATTGGACAAAATGGAATCCAAAAAAATCGTGGAAAGAAAAAGAAGAGGTATGACAAACATAGTTGTTCTTAATTAATTATAGTTTTTGTTCCTTCTACTTTTATTCTGAAACTAGTTTCACGGGTATTTAAAAAAGCTGTTTCATTCTAATTAAGTCTATCCCATCCGAGCCAAGACTCCGTATACGGAGTCTTCTAAGGGAGATAAAGCAATTTTTGAATTAATAATAGGGGGTTTTTCAATGTCTAATTTAAAAACAAAATCTAAAACATCTAAAAACAAAAAGGAAGAAAAAAACTATAAAGATAAAATATTAACATTATTC
>CAZKIC010000164.1:0-2010 GCA_964552785.1 uncultured archaeon | reverse complement strand
ATATAAACTTGAATTGTTGGCAGACATAAAGGACGAGAAAGTTTCTTTCTACAAACAAGGAGATAATTTCTTTGATTTGTGTACGGGCCCTCATATACCATCTACAGGAAAGATTAAAGCATTTAAATTGACTAAAGTTTCAGGGGCTTACTGGAGAGGCAATGAGAAGAACAAGATGCTTTCAAGGATATACGGCATCTCTTTTCCTGACAAAAAGATGCTTAAAGAATATCTGGACAGAATAGAGGAAGCAAAAAAAAGAGATCATATTAAGTTAGGAAAATCTTTAGACTTGATAATGATGCATCATGTTGCTCCAGGAATGCCCTTTTTCCTGCCAAAAGGAATGATCGTATTGAAAGAACTTATTGAATTTGTTAGAAAAGAGTCATATGGAGATGGATATAACGAAGTGAGAACCCCACAGATATTGAGCTCTGAACTCTGGAAGACCTCCGGACACTGGGAGCACTACAAAGAAGACATGTTCTGCATTCACCATGCTGAAGATGACATGGAATTTGGGGTCAAGCCAATGAACTGTCCTGCCCATATGCTGATATTCAAAAGAGATGTAAGATCATATAAAGACTTACCTTTAAGAATAGCCGAAACATCCACTCTTTACAGGAATGAAAGATCAGGAACATTACATGGGCTGACAAGAGTCAGGAGTTTATCCCAGGATGACACACACATATTCTTGAGAGAGGACCAAATACTGGATGAGATTCTGATATTGCTGGATAAAATAAAAAGAATATACAAGATATTTGATTTGAGCATAGATGAGGTTCATTTATCTACTAGGCCTGAAGATTTTTTGGGCGAGAAAAAAGTTTGGGACAGGGCAGAAGAAAATCTGGAGAAAGCACTGAAGAAGGCCAAAATTGATTATAAAATCAATGAGGGTGACGGAGCTTTTTACGGCCCTAAGATTGATGTCAAGGTTAAGGATGCTATAGGAAGACAATGGCAGTTAGCTACAATACAATTGGATTTCCAGCTGCCTAAAAGATTTAAACTTGAGTATGTTGATGAAGACAATAAGAAGAAAACACCGGTTGTTATACACAGAGCTTTGTTAGGGTCAATGGAGCGATTCTTAGGAATTATAATTGAGCATTTTTCGGGCAAGTTTCCAACATGGTTGTCTCCGGTTCAGGTCAAGATTTTGACTTTAAATGATCGTTCTATTGAATTTGCTAATGAAGTTTCTTCTAAACTTAAAGATGAAGGAATACGGGTTGAAACAGACTACAGAACGGAGAAATTAGAGTATAAGGTTAGAGAAGCCCAGCTTGAAAAGGTGCCTTATATGCTGATAATCGGAGACAAAGAAGTCGAGAACAAAACAATAGCGGTAAGAAGAAGAGATAACAAAGTCAAGTTCGGCGTTTCCCTCGTTGATTTCTTAAAGACATTAAAAGAGGAGATAAGAGAAAGAGACAAGGAGTTGAGGTTTGGGTGAAATACGTATTTTTTGAGATATGCATTCAAAAAGAGGTTTTGAATATCTGTGCAAATTCTTTGTTACCACCAAAAAGATAATATTTAAAAATCTTTCTATATAATAAATACATTATTTGAAGAAGATTAGCGGGGTGTGATCTTATGGAATACAAACCAGAATTAACTTAAAGGGTAAAGCTTCAGATTTTTTAAGAGAGATTGCTTACAATCTAAGTAGGAAGGTTTCCATTGTTTACGAAGAACTACGAAGTAATCTGAAAAAGACAGTGCCGGATGATGTCATACAAATGTATATTTGTGATTATATAGAGAATATAAATACTAAGAATATTCATCATGCTTTTTCGGAGGTAATAAATTCTTTAGATGATAAAAGAGAACAAGAAATAATCAGAAAAAGACTTGGCTTAAACGAGCAAAGAAAACAATATACATTCAGAGAGATTGCCGAAGAATACGGAATAACTCCTGAGAGAGTAAGGCAGATAGAAATCAAAATGATTAGGAAACTAAAACATCCTTCTCGATATCGAAGAG
>CAZKIC010000163.1:0-2033 GCA_964552785.1 uncultured archaeon | reverse complement strand
ACTTGAACCTGAAAACTATCCAGAACCTTCAATAGTATCTGAAAGATACAGAGACGATCCTAGATTGATCCGTGTCGTGCTGAGAAATAGGATGCTTAGAAGAACTGTGAACGACACAGACTTAGAACTTCCACCAATAGATGATGCTTATGCTTGGGTGGATTTAAGTCCTACTGAACAAGAAATATATGAGGAAATATTGGAAGACAATAATATAGAAGGTTCTGTGAAATTATTAGAGTTGAGAAAAGCACTTATTAATCCTTCATTAGTAAACGAGAAATATAGAGAACAAGTGATAAGAGAAAGTATAGATTCTTCAAAATATCAATTTCTTGACAAAGAAATAGAGGAAAATGTGAGAAAAGGAGAAAAAACCGTGATATTCAGTCCTTTACTTAAAAATGGTGTGATTTCTGAATTAGTAGAACGATACAAGAAATATGGTGTGGTTAGAATAGATGGAGACAACCCTAATGAAAGAGATTTGTTAATAGATCAATTCCACAACTATGACAGTTGTAAATTATTAATAGCAACAGATGTGATAGGTGAAGGAATAGATCTCTCCTGTGCAGATAGTGTTTATTTCATACAGGACCCTTATGCCCCTGGAGATAAAGATCAGATGATAAAAAGGGTATATCGTAGGGGAAGAAGAAAACTAACAAAACCCATAAAAGTCAGGACATTGGCTGTTAGAGGCACTGTTGAAGAAGGTGTCAAGGAATTCTTAGAACAGAAACGTTTAGCAATAGACTACATTTTAAATGGTATTTCCTTAACTCCAGAACAACGTGTTATCATGAGTGATACTTCAAAAATATACGACGAACTGAATAGAACACCAATTACAAAATATCTTAGAACTGCAAAACAGAAAGTTGGGGTTTTAGTACATCGTATGGTTGGAAAGAAAGAAAAAACTCTGCTTAAAGCCTTATCGGGAAAGATAGGAGAGAAATTAGCAAAATACTATACTGAATCTTGGGATGATACATTTCAAGCAAATGTAGCGGAAGTATATAAACATATAGTCAGGGCAATTGAGGAAAAAGAAGGAGTTATGAAAGATAAACTGGATTTGGCATCTGCTTTTGGTGTACTTTCTAAAACTTTGGGTGAAAGTACAACAAATATTGACTTATGCCCTCATCATTTTAATAATCCTTTTGCAAATCCAGAAAATAGAAATATTGTTGCATCTATAACAGATCTTCCTTTAAACAATAACGACTATGATTTAGCTGTTTGTTCTCTTGCATTACATTGGTTAGAGAATGATGAAAAAAGAGGCAAAGCTGTTTTAGAAGCCAATCGTGTGCTTAAAGAAGGTGGAAAATACATCATTGTTGTTCCAGAATATACAATTCGCAAGGGAGATCTAGATGCTGCTACAGAACTAATGGGTTTCGAACCAATACAAGACTTATCTGGTGTTGTCAGGTCTTCTGAAGATAGTAAATTTAGTATATTAGTAGCGGTTTACAATAAAATAAGGGACGAAGAAGAGTTTATAGAAATACCAATGGAAATCAAGACGAAACACAAGAGCAAACATCCTATGGATAAATATAGAAAGGTAAAAGGATTTTATTTTGTTGACGAGTACGGGAATATAGAGAGTTTAGAAGAGAGGATAAACAAATATCTGGCTGCTTAAGAGGTTAGAATATGGGCGAGAATAAATCGAGTATAGGTAAAAGATATCTGGAGATCATCCATAATAATGAATCTGTAAAACTAGCTCGTTATGTTATTGAGGAAGAAAAGAGAAAATACAATGAGGATTACGATAAGATACAGGCTAGACTTTCTGAACTTAGAGAACAGCAAGAGTTAGCGTTACAATATACTAAGAATAGAATTAAATATCTTGAAAAGCAACACAGAGAAGAAATAGAAAAAGTAAAACAGAAAGTTTATGAATTAATTAAAAGCTCTGACAGTGATTCAGAAGAGGATGAAATTAGAAGAGATATTGCTACCGGGGTTGAGAGGTATTTGGAGTTTATAGAGAATGATCCTTTGGC
>CAZKIC010000162.1:0-2043 GCA_964552785.1 uncultured archaeon | reverse complement strand
ATAATTATATTTATATAATTCTTTTTGCTGAATTCTAATAAAACATCTTGTGAGGATGATTATGTTTGTTGATGTAAAAGATAAAGACAGGTTTATTGCGGACACATACAACAGATATGAGAAAGACAACTTCATAAATCCTTTGAACATATTGGAGCAGAAGAGATTGTTTTTATCAGGAGAAATAGACAATCCTTTCTTCTCTTATACCTATATCGATAAGGTTAAACTTAAGGAAGATATCAGTTTTTTGAAAAATATTAAGATTCTTCAGAAAGAGGAATTTTCCAAAGTCCTTTTAGAAGCAAGAGAGAATGTTATTAACAGTTTGTCTTTTATGCTTGATTTGGATTCCAATAAATATAATTCTTCAAAGTTTTACGGATTGCCGTCTAAAGAGGATTTAGAGGAAGCTCACGATGTTTTATTGAGAATAGAAGGAAAAGAAGATAAGAAGACTAAATCTGCTTCGGAGTTAAAGGTTTTTATAGAGAATGAGCTTTTGGGATTCGGGATCAAAGGGTGGGAGGTGGTTTTAAACAAAAATATAAGTTCGCGGATGAGTGTTATTACGTCTGATAGAAGAATAAATATTAATCCAAATGAGTTTTTTTCTGAAAGAGATTTTTTGAAACTCAAGGTGCACGAAATACAAACACATGTTTTCAGAGCAGAAAATACAAGGTTTCAAAGATTGAAGGTTTTTAATGGCTGTTTAAAGAATTACATTATGACAGAGGAAGGCCTGGCAATATACAACGAGAGGCAACAAAAAGTTTCTGAGAATAAGTTTCTTAAGATAATAGCAGGACGTAATGTGGATGTTTCATTGGCCCAAAGATATTCTTTTAGAGATGTTTTTGAAGAGATGAGGAAATACTTTTCTCAGGATGAAGCTTTCAAGATAACAGAAAGAGTGAAGAGGGGTTTGAACGACACATCCAAAAAAGGAGGACACGCTAAAGATTATGTTTATTTCTCTGGTTTAAAGATGATAGAGAGGTTCGTTTCTGAAGGAGGGGATTTAAAGAAACTATACAGCGCAAAAATCGGGATCGAACATGTTGATCTAGTTGATAGAGGCTTGCTTGAGAAAGCCCGGTTTATTCCTGATTTTTTATCCTGATTGGTAATACCTTTTTAAAGTTTTGTATTTATTTTATGGTTGAGTGCATCTTTTGATGACACATCTGCGGAAGCGGATTAACACTAATTTTGGTGAATTTTATGGCAAAAAAGAAAGAAACTAAAGTATCTAAAGAAGATGCTAAAGAAATAGCTGATACTTCAGAACCTATTGAAAAAGAGGCAAGTAAGGAAAAGGAGACCAAATCTTCTATTTCAGAGTCTAAAGAATCAAAAAAGGAAAAAGATTCAGGGGATAGTGAGAAGCTTTTAGTGCCATTGAATGTTTATCTTTCAACAGGTATTCATATAGGAATGAAGCAAAGAGTCAAGGATATGGAACCATACATTTACAAAGTAAGACCTGATAAGTTAGCCGTTTTTGATATTTCAAGGATTAATGAGAAGATTAACTTAGCCGTAAATATGCTGTCAAATTATGATCCTGAAGACATACTTGTAGTTTCAAGAAAGATTAATGGACACAAGCCTGTTGTGAAGTTTGCAGAAGCTATTGGTTGTAGAGCAGTTTATGGAAGATTCATGCCGGGTACATTGACAAATCCTTATTATGATAAATTCATAGAACCAAAGATTATTATTCTGACTGATCCTTTCGCAGATAAACAGGCATTGGAGGAAGCTGTGAAAGCAAATATACCCATCATAGCTATGTGCGATACATTCAACAGTACAAGATTTATTGATCTGGTAGTACCTATGAACAACAAAGGTAAGAAGTCTGTTGCTTTGGTTTACTGGATAATTGCTAAGGAATATCTGAAAGCAAGAGGTATAATAAAAGGAGATGCAGAGTTTAAGTATACTGTGGATGATTTCGAGATGCCAAGCAAGAGTTGATAAGTAGTTAATTTTTTAAAGTTAACTTATCTTATTCATTTTACAATTGAAATAACC
>CAZKIC010000161.1:0-2049 GCA_964552785.1 uncultured archaeon | reverse complement strand
CCCATATGGACGGGAGATGAAAATGGACAATGCAGAACATTACGAGAGACCGGGATCATTGGAAGTTTGAGATGGTGGTATGAGGCTTTGATAAGGGGATTGGTCGGATATGCATGTGATCCGACAAATACAAAATGTGAAGGGGAAGATCACTGCGCTGCCTGCGAATTGTTTGGATGTACTGGATGGGCGAGGAAGTTCAGGCTGGAAGTGGAAGCGATAAAAAGTGATGGTACGAATGAACCGGAAGAGATCATGTTTAAATTCATACCTCTAAGAGATATATGTGATGAGGAATGGGCACTTCTCAATTTAACTTTAAAGATTATCGCTAAATATGGTGCAATAGGTGGGAAAACCACACTTAAGCCAACTGATGAAAGTAGAAGGGAAAATAAACCTTATCATAAAGATTACGGATTAATTGAGATAATTGAATCCGAATTAGATAAGTTTTCATTCACAATAGAACAGTTAGAAAACTATGTAAAAGATAAAAAATGGAAAAGAGTAGATATGGATAATTTCAAATGGGTGTCCATTCAAAATTTCTGGTGTGTAAACGGAAAATATTTATCAAGAAAGAATTTTAATGAAAGTTCTTTTAATAAGGTTTTAGGAAGGAATGAGACAAAAAGTCAGGCATCTCAAACACCGTCTGATGATATGTCAAAATGGCTTGCCGGTTCTCAAAAAGAGAGCAAAAAAGTGTTTAGTTTTAAAAGTCCTCCAAGGACATTTGGATTTGTAAATCCAGACATTATAAATTTTGACCAAATGAAGAAGCGATTGGAAGAGGTTTGGGGTAAGGAAGATGACGCTTGGGAATTTCTTACCGGAGAGGATATTTTAAGACAAATCTTGGGGGGATCAAAATGATATGCGATTATTATCTAAAACTGCTGTTAGAGCCAGATGAGAATGATAGGATTATATCATTTGAAGAGTGGAAAAAAGAAAATCAAAAGAGACTAAGAGGCAAATCTGAAGAAGAAAAAAGTATAATTTGGCAACAAGAAGAAATTGTAGGAAAGAAAAAGAAGGAAATGGTTCTCTCAAAAGATAAGGATGTTCATGACTTTTATCCTAAAGCAGAAGATTTACAAAATCTTCCAGAGAATTCCGTGCTCATAAAAATTTCTTTCACTCTCAAAAAACCATATACAAGCAAAGATGAAGGAGAATTTCATATTCTCAATGGTAGAATCTTTGAAAACCCAATTGTCAGAGACAAATTCACAGGGCTTCCTATGGTAAGACCTTCAACATGGAAGGGACATTTAAGATTTGCTGCTGAAATGATTGAACGGAAAAAAGAAGGGAATAAAAAGATTATCAAAAGGCTTTTCGGCTCTGAATCTAAAGATAAATCTGAATTTAAAGATGAAGAAGCATTAAAAGGCAGGCTTTACTTCTTTCCAACATTTTTTAAAGATGAAGCAAAAAGGGATGTGATAACTCCATTAGACAGAAAGACAAGAACACCTGTAAAAGGTAAGGCACCTATACCTCTTGAAGTTATGAAACCAAATAGTAAAGGAGATTTTTACCTTCTCTATATCCCATATCCAAAAGGAAAAGATTTCAAAGAAGGACAGATTGAAGAGGATTTAAGATTTCTTGCTGAAGCTTTAAAACTAATGTTTTACACCTATGGTTTCTCGGCAAAAAAGACATCCGGGTTTGGGGTTATAGAATACGAACTAGACGAAGGGAAAATCTGGATAAGATCCGGAATGGAAATCAAAGAAGAAACGTTTGCTAATCTGGATAAGTTGAAGAATAAATTAATTACACTACTGAGGGGAGAAAAATGAGTAACTGCTTGAATAAAATTAAAAATAACCGGGGAGTAATATTAAAAGGAGAAATAGGGGCATTGCTCCATGATATTGGGAAATGCCATCCTAATTTCATTGGAACGAATTCCATTGAGAACTATCCTAAAAAATTCAATCATTCAGAAATTGACAGTTTTGTAAAACCAGATTTAGTGAGCTTTATTAAAAACAGCAAATTTGAGATAAAAATAAATACAAACATTACAGG
>CAZKIC010000160.1:0-2066 GCA_964552785.1 uncultured archaeon | reverse complement strand
GATATTCTCCATATCCTTCAACTTTAATTAAAGAAATAAAATCAAAGTCAACATCCTTCTTGCTTAAGTTAAATTTCTTAAGTTCGTGCTCTTTTTCTCTAAGATCTCTTACAGCAATATAATCGTAAGGCGCGTGTGCAGGAACGGACATTACGATCCCTGTTCCGTTGTCTGTTCTTACAAATGATGCGGGCAATATCTTAACACGATCATTAGTAACAGGATTCTTCAGGACCAAACCAATCAAATCTTTTCCCGATATAGGACCTTTCTCTACAGGTTTGAATCCTTGGACCTCGAATGATTCTATAGAATTCTGGGAAATAATCCATGTTTCTTTATCTATAATTACTTCAGCATACTCTCCTTCAGGATTGACCCACATGTTTGTTACTCCATATGTTGTTTCCGGCCGGAATGTCATAGCAGGAAAAATCTTGCCGTCTTCAGACCTAAATTTAATAAGAACAACTTCTTCTGGATTTACACCTTCTCCTTTGGCTCGGTCATGATCTCCTAAAGGCTGCTGATCATTTGGACACCAAACAACAGGATGCGTTCCTTTAGATATGTAACCTCCATCATTCAGTTTATTAAATTGCCATCTGACAAAAGAATCATAAGAAGGATTCATTTCTGTTGTAATAAATGATCTTCTCCAATCTATTGATGAACCGCTTTTTTTAAGATCTTTGATGGATGTTTCAGTAAAGAATTCTACCCAATGTTCTGGTTTTTCGAATTTTTTTATGTCTTTAGAGGGTATGCCCATCATCTTAAGAATCTCTATCTGTTTTTTTTCTCCATCTTTGACTCTGTTTGCTGCAGCAACAATCGGTTGTCCGGTGGCGTGGAAACCTTGAGGGTAAAGAACATTGTATCCTTTCAGACGTTTATACCTTGCAATTGCATCAACTCTTAGAGAGCTGAATAAATGACCCATGTGAAGATAACCATTAACATAAGGATAAGGAAAATTAACAAAAAATTTCTTTCTTTTGTCTGGATTAGCCTCAAATACTTTTGATTCTTCCCATTTTTTCTGCCATTTCTTTTCAATATCACTTAAATTCAGTTTTCTCATAATTATTACACCAACATAACTCAAATAATATCTGTGTCACAACCAATATAAATCTTATGTTTAAAAACAAACAACAAAACATAATAAAAGTTATAATATTTAATTCTGAAATAACACACATGCTTATAAATGACAGAGTTTATGGAGATAAAAAGATAGATGATCCTTTGCTTATTGATTTAATAAAATCAAAACCAGTTCAAAGATTAAAGAAGATAAATCAGTCCGGAGCTTCTAAATACGTCCTCAATAAACCAATATCCCGATATGAGCATTCTGTCGGAGTAATGCTTTTGTTGGAGCATTTCGGGGCTTCAATAGAAGAACAGGCCGCAGGTTTGCTTCACGATATCCCGCATACAGCCTTTTCTCATGTTATTGATTTCGTCTTTGCTTCGAAAGATCATGAGTTTCATGAAAGGTTTTTCAAGGATATTTTCTTCAAATCAGAGATTCCTGAGATATTGACAAAATACGGTATTGATGTAATAAAATTCATAAACAAAATAGAAAAAGATGAGTTCGATTTATTGGAAAAAGAAATAACTGATTTGTGTGAAGACCGATTGGATTATTTTTTAAGAGAATTAACAGCAATAAAAGAAAGGCCAGAGAACGCAAGAAACTATCTTGAAAATTTAATTGTAAAAGAAAATAAATTTATATTTAAAGATCCTGAGATAGCGAAAAAAGCATTTTTGGATTTTAAAGAGCTTGATGATGATGTGTGGGCAAATCCATTTGAAATCGGACTATATCAATTACTGGCAACAATAATTAAAGAGGCGATGGATAAAAATATCCTGAAATTAGAAGATTTATTTGAGGATGATGATTTTGTTTATGAAAAACTTAAAAATTCTAATGATCATGAAGTCGTCAGGAAGATATCTCTGCTTAAACCAGGGATAAAAATAATAAATAGCACGATAGATTATGATTTTTTCTCAAGAACCAAATTGAGATATATAGACCCTTATGC
>CAZKIC010000159.1:0-2070 GCA_964552785.1 uncultured archaeon | reverse complement strand
AAAATAAACCAAATTCTCTATCCCTTCTTCGACACCTTTTGGCAGTTTTCTGTCTATGCATCTTTCATCTATCAAGACTTTTATTTCCTTGAGTTTTGGGTCTTTCTTTGAGCCGTATTTTTGGTGATATTTGACATAGGAAAGCTCTATCAAAACACCAGGAGAGAAGCCCAACACCAAAATCAAAGGTGCCTGTTTCGTGAGTTCTGCATTCAGTTTGTACCAATCTCCGTTTATTGGTTTCATCTCGAAATGCTTAAAGTTCTTTTTCAGATGTTCAAAGCCGTATTGCTCATCTTTGTCTGGATAAAACGCTATTGGTTTTTTATTTTTTATTTTTCCAAATTCCAAAGCAAGGTCTAAATAAACCCCATCATCTGGAGTTATGATTACATTGTCAAATCTTTCTGCAAGAAAAGAAGCATATTCTTTGACAAACTCCTTATAGCGCTCTTTCTTGATTTTCCCGTGCCGCCACAACAAAGAGCGATCGGAAACACCTAACAAGACAACATTCATAGTATCGCCGTTTTTCCTTAACTAACAGTTTCCAAAAAACTTTTTGCAAAAATCAATATATTGTTTTATAATGGCTTTGTTTGTTTCAAAGTCTTTACAATCATTGAGGAATATAAACGGCTCTCCTTTTCTCAGATGCTCAACTTTCTGTATTTTTATATGTTTAGGAGTAACCAAAATAAAGTAGGCATTCGAATAATTATATGGCCCCTTTTCTCTCTCAAACTTTTGGAAGTCGAATTCGCCGTTTGTTCTATACTTCACTTCTATATACCATGCTGTTCCATCCTTAACAACCACAAAATCAGGCATGTTTCTTATTTCCTTAGCTATTTTTCCTTTAAGCGGATGCGTTCTACTTCCAAATCCAGGTACTGTGTTCTCCATTCCAAATCGGAATATTTCATAGCCCATAGATATAAACATCTCTTCGACAATCGCTTCCGCTATTCGCCCCTTAATAGCAGAATCATTTATATTTATTTTAACATTCCTTTCTTTCCTACCTGTTTTTTTGTAGCACTCTCTACACACATCGTACTCTATGCTTTTGAAATTTCCACATTTACATTTATCTATAACACCTTCTTCATAATCCAGATAACACAAGTAACAAAGATCGTATTTTCCGGATTGATCCCCACAAAACTTGCATTTATTCATTTAACCACATTTAAAAAATACAGTAATTTATAATTTAGAAACTCCTACCTCATCCCTTCCAGAATTTCCTCTATTTCTTTGAGTTTTTGTTTTATGATTTGGATTTTTTGTTTTGTATCTTGTTCTTCATCATCTTGTTTTCTCGGTTGTTCTGGCTTTACCTCTCCCGTTCTTATGAATGAATTTATTTCTTCATCAGTCTTTAACTCTTTTATCTCGTTGGTCTTGGCATTAACAAAAGCTTGATATGCTATACCTGCAGCATCATTTGGAATAACAACAACTTTCCACCAAAGAGAATTATTTTTGATAAAAGGCAGTGGCTCAACAATCTTAAATCTGCTCCAATCAACAATAGGATTTGATTGCCTTACAAAGTCCATTGCTTTGACCGGTCCGGTTAAAGTTTCATCTGTCGATAATTCATATATCTCAATTTCTCCGGTTCTTGCGTCAACCAAGAATATTTTAAATATACCGTGGCTTTCTCCATACGGTTCTGTACTTAAAAACCACTTTAATCCTTCTTTTGTTTCCATTAAAAATGGCTGTTTATTGTCTATAGAAACATCCCTTATCTCTATCTGGTCTTCATGTATGAACCATTTGTTAATCAAACCTTTGTTGTATTTATACGACTCAACAATATATCTCGCCAAATTCTCCGGGAATATTCTATTGTCCTTTAGAATTGGAGAATTCAAAGCCTCTTCTCTATTTAAAAATCTAATATTGCCTGCTGAATCAATTATGTAAACTCCTGCAAATTTAGGCACAGAATAAAGAATTCCGTAGTAGAATTTAATATCATAATTTATTGCAGAAACAACAGTATATATGTCATTTTCATAAAAAATATAGAAAGGATCATCAACATCAACCCAGTAC
>CAZKIC010000158.1:0-2102 GCA_964552785.1 uncultured archaeon | reverse complement strand
CTACTTAATAGCGTTCACAGATATAGGTTCTCATGAATCTATTGTTGCTCTTTCTTTAGTTAAGGAGGGAGCGGACATTTCTTTCGCATTTAACAAGAACAAGAATGAGGTAAGAATATCCGGGAGAATGAAAAGAGATCTTGAAAATAAGGTTGATTTGTCCGCAATAATAAAAAAAACAGAACCCCTTATAGATGGAAGTGCAGGGGGCCACAAAAGTGCAGCCTCTGCAAATGGAAAAAACACAAGAAATCTTGAAGAAGTAAAAAAACTTATTCTCAGGGAAATAGAAAAGTCTCTTAGAGGGAAATATGTGAGATTGAATTAATACCGTGGTGTTATGTTTCTCAAAATTAAATCGGGAATAAAAGATACCGGATGCAACTCATTATATATTAAAGGAATTCCCGAAGGATGCAAACTCTGCCTAAAAGGCAGGAAATCTGTATTCTTTATTTCCGGAGAATGCTCCAAAAACTGCTTTTTCTGTCCTTTGTCAGAATTAAGGAAAAACAAAAATGTCATGTATATCAATGAAAAACTTGTCAAGAAAGACAAAGATATCATTGAAGAAATAAAGAAATGTTCCTCTGAAGGAGTCTCTATTACAGGAGGAGAGCCTCTGGAACATATGGAAGACACTTTAAGATATATAAAATTGTTTAAGTCAACATTTGGCCCTGAATTTCACATCCATCTTTATACCGCCAAGAGCAATGTTTCCAGTGAAGATCTTAAAAGACTGGATGATGCAGGTCTTGACGAGATAAGATTCCACATTTATAAATATTCCCGTGTTTTGGATCACGCCCTCTCAACATCAATGGATGTTGGACTGGAAATCCCTGTTATACCCGGAAAAGAAAAAGACATTATTAATCTAATTGAATTAATCAATAACAAGGGAGTCGGATTCATAAATTTAAATGAACTCGAATATTCCTCCACCAATGAAAAAGGTATGAAAAAACACAATATACCTCTTAAGGAGAATGAACTTTATGTTGCAGAAGGTTCAAAAGAAACAGCAATGAAAGTTCTTAAGCATTTTGAAAGGAAGAAAATATCCGTAAAAATCCATTTTTGCACTTCTTCCACAAAATTCGACTACCAGTACTGGAACAGATTAAAATTAAGAGCGAAAAACATAAAGAAACCATATGAAACTCTTACAAGGGAAGGATTAATAGAGAAAGGCGTCATAGAATGCAATAGTCTAGATGAGAAAAAGAAAATCATAGAAAAATTAAAATTAAATAATAAAGACTACACTTACACCAGAAAAAGAATAGAAACCTCGATAAAAAACGCGAAAAAAGCCTCAAAATTGGGATTCAAAGCATCAATAGTCCGTGAGCTTCCAACAGAAGAGGATTTTGATTACGAGGTTGATCCTTTATAGTATGTCCAGAGGACTTGAAGTATTAACTATATATTCATTTGACAAATGAGTGTAGATCTGAGTTGTTCTTACGGAAGAATGCCCCAACAGTTTTTGTATGATTCTGATATCTATTCCTTCTTCCAGAAGATGAGTTGCAAAAGAATGCCTCAGGCAATGAGGAGTAATATACTTCTTTATTTTTGCTCTTTTTACAGCCTGCTCCACAATAAGCTGAACTGTTCTTTCAGATAATCTTCCATTTCTGCCTTCAAAAATATAGTCATTATGTCTCTTGTTCTCCAGATACAATTCAAGCTCATCGCAAATAACTAATGGAAGAATTGTTGTCCTGTCTTTGTTGCCTTTTCCTTTTTTAACATAAATTATTCTTCTTTCGAAATCTATATCTCTTGCTTTTAGATTTCTAATTTCGCTTAATCTCAAACCAGAGCCATACAACAAAGACAATATAAGACGATGCTTGATATTGTCTGTACTTTTGATCATAAGTCTGATTTCCTGTTTTGACAATATAGTTGGCCGGTATTGCGTTGTTTTCGGCAGAATCAAAGATTTTACAAAAGGTCTTTTGAGATATTCTCCATAATAGAATTTTAATGAATTCAATATTAATCTTAGAGAATTGTTTTCATATTCATTCTTAGATTTCAAATAATAAATGTAATCCTCTACATCCCGCTTAGAAACTTTCTGAGGT
>CAZKIC010000157.1:0-2140 GCA_964552785.1 uncultured archaeon | reverse complement strand
CTTTTTTATGGTCGACTTCTTTTATAATTATTAAGTGGGGTTTGATTGAGATACCTCCAATAACATATGCCGGACTACGTTACGTATTGGCTTTTCTCTTTTTTATCCCTTTTGTTGCTAAAAGAAAATATATTAACGAAATCAAACAGTTGAAAACCACCCAATGGAAAAAATTGATTCTCTTAGGTTTTGTGTTTTATACTTTTACTCAAGGAGCACAATTTTTAGGTCTATCTTTGTTACCTTCAGTTACAGTAAGTTTAATGCTAAACTTCACACCCCTAATTGTTGCAGTAATGGGAATATTTTTGTTAAATGAAAAACCGTCAGTTCTTCAATGGTTTGGTTCGGTTTTGTTTATTGTTGGAGTGATTGTATACTTTTTTCCAGTTTCACTAATGGAGAATCAAGGTCTTGGGTTATTAGTAATGTTAATTGGAGTTTTGGCAAATGCCGGTTCTGCTATAATTGGAAGAGACATTAACAGAAATAAAGAGATTAGTCCCTTTGTAGTTACTTTTATCAGTATGGGAGTCGGCGCTATAATTTTAATTATTATCGGTTTCTCAATGGATGGTATACCTGAAATTAGTTTTAAGACTTTGATGTATTTGATTTGGTTAGCTGCTGTTAATACTGCCTTTGCTTTTACATTATGGAACCAGTCCCTTCGCACACTTTCAGCATTGGAATCAAGTATAATTAATAACACTATGTTAATTCAGATTGCAATTCTTGCCTGGTATTTCCTTGACGAAAATATTTCACTTCAAGAAGGTATTGGATTGGTGATTGCTGGAATTGGAGTTGTGCTAGTTCAAATTAGAAAAAGTAAGTTTAGTAATAAATCGTTAGATTCAGCAAATCGCTTTGCTTAGTTTTGTGGGTTGTTTAAGTTTTTATTTGGAAGTTTAATTTAGTTCCCTTTTATATGTACTACGATAATTAAAGATTAGTCGTTGTGCTTGCTGATAAATTTCAGCACAATTTATAAATAGTAAATTCGTTGTTAACTTGTCATTGCTTTTTCAATCTTTGCGTAAAACACTTCACCGAAACAAGTGGGGCGGTCAAGTTATCCCATAGGCTCCCTTTGGGATTTGCAACATCGGTATATCGCTAATAAATTGAGATTCTGATGGAATTAAAATTCAAAGACTATTTCTCCGAGAATTCAGAAGAGTATTGCAAATATCGCCCTACTTACCCGACAAGGCTCTTCGAATATTTATCTTCCATTTCTACTCGTCATTCAAGAGCTTGGGATTGCGCTACAGGTAACGGGCAAGCGGCTTTGGCTCTTTCTAATTATTTTTCCGAAGTAATAGCCACTGATGCAAGTAGTGCTCAAATAGAAAATTCAATTAAAAAAGAAAATATTTTATATAAAGTTGCGACGGTTGAGAATAGTGGCATTGAGACAGGTTCGATTGATTTAAAATCAGTAGCACAAGCGCTCCATTGGTTTAAGCTCGATGACTTCATAAAAGAAATTAACAGAGTTTTACATATTGGTGGCATTATTGCGGTTTGGTCATATAATTTATTTACAATACAAGATGACATTGATAAAATAATAAATGAATTTTATCATATTACGCTGAAAGATTATTGGCCAAAGGAAAGGAAATTAGTTGAAAACGGTTATAAGGATATTTCCCTACCTTTTACAGAAATTAATGTTCCTGTTTTCAAAATGACTGAAGAATGGAATCTATCAAAAGTGCTTGGATATTTAAGTACTTGGTCGGCAGTAAAAAGATACGGAAATAATATAGGAATTAACCCGCTTCAAGAAGTTCAAAAGGGTTTATTAAAATTGTGGGGTGACCCTGAAAAATTAAAAATTGTAAATTGGCCATTAAGTGTCAAAATATGGCAGAAGTAAACATAATCCTTAAATAACAATAAACTCAACCGGAGAAATTACTATTACGGAACGGCAAATCAAACTCTTTCCCTACGGCGGAGAGGCTTATAGAACAGTTCCGGATATTTAACTTTACATACGTGTTATTACTGTAAAGACTTAATAAGTTATCATGCTACAATCTTAAATCCGTTATTGATGAATTTTTTCTTTTAGCACATGTTAAAAAATTTTAATCACTCTTTTGATATTATGAGTTTTACTATAAAT
>CAZKIC010000156.1:0-2145 GCA_964552785.1 uncultured archaeon | reverse complement strand
TTTATATCCTCAATCTCTGAGTCTTTCAACTCTTTTGTTGAATTTATACCTACAATTATTTCCTTACCTTTTTGCTCGAATTTCAAGTTTATTCTTTTAAGGTTGTAGTTTATTTGAGTTTCTTTAGAGTCATCCCAAAACAAAAAGAACGGGCGGTACTTTATGATCTTTTCAAGATCAATGTCTCCTGCAGACAATGTTATTTTTGCAGAGTTCATAAAATAGAATCGGAATGTAATTTAATATGTTTAACTATTCAGAACCACAGCAGAAATTTCCGGTGTATTTCTGTTTATATTCCTCATTTTCTGATTCCAACAACAAAAATATGGTCCTTTTCGAAAGGGTGCAGGTTTATTCTTTTCTTTATCTCAAAGGATTCAGAAAGTTTCCTGACTTCTTCTTCAAAGATGTCTTTAGGGTTTCTTACAACATTTATGCTTCTAGCTTTTATTGCCATTAAAAGAACTCCTTTTTTCTTTAATAATGGTTTTGCGTTTCTTACAGCTATTTCTGATTGATCCGGCTGCGCCACATCAACAAAAAGAACATCACATTTCTCAATTAATGGAGAGTATTCTTCAGGTATTCTTGCGTCGCCCATTATCGGGATGATATTTTTTCTGTCTTTTGTGTTTTTCATTAAGTCTATCAGAGATCTTGAAGAAAATTCTATTCCATAAATTATTCCTTTTTGACCTATAATGTCTGATATATGTGAGGCAGTAGTTCCTGTTGAGATACCCAAATATAAGATTTTGGAGTTTTCCTTTATCCCTGTTTCCTCTATATTCAAGCCTTTCTTTAAAGCTGCACCCAATTTTGATTTGAAAGGATCCCATATCCTGTATTCGTCCTTTCCGAATCTCTTTACTTTCTCATCATAAACCTTTTTACCTTTAACTAATGATTTTGTTGCAATATCTTTTTTTATCTTTATTATTGATTTTGACATTATCACTACCTTCTTCTTTTTCTCTTACTTTCTTTATTATGTTTTTTTGATAATTCTGACCGCAATAAATTATCCAAGGACTTCTTTAGTTCTTTTCCCTTGAATTCTCCTTTATAATAATCGAGTTTAGCTGCTATAGACAATTTTGATGCCAAAGTTCTTGCAATCTTGCCTTTTGAATCTTTTGGAGCTTGTTGTATGTATGGGCTTAAGAATATAACTCCGTGTTTAGGGCTCTTTCCTTTTCCTTTCAAGAACATAAATAATGCTTTTTCAGCCCCCAAGATCTGGATTGTTGAAGAAGGAAATTGAGCCAATTTTTGTAATGAGCCAGAGGCAGATATTAAATGCGAGGTTAATTCTGCTCCTGCAAGTTCATAAAGATTAGGCATGTTTTCTTTTATTATGTCTTCTAAATATTTCTCCAGATTTTTTCTTTCTTCTATTAGGGATTTTATGGTTTTTGCGTATTCTTTTAATACAGAAAGGTCTTTCTTAGACAGGTCCATTCCTGCTGAATCTTCTATATTTATTTCTTTTATCGGGGCTCTGAATGTTTTTTCTGCAACATAGTCTGTAATGACGTCATTGTTTTTGTAGATCTCGAATATCTCTGGAAAATACCAAAGATACCATTCTTTCAGGCGCATCTGCATAGTATTTATTATTTTGTCGGTTTCCTCTATTGCTCCGACAACCTGGACTATTATCTTATCTATTCCTGTTTTTTCTTTGATTTTTTCTTTTGTTATTTTTTTATTAAATCCATTCATAAAAGAGACGAATTCATCTTTAGTCTTGATTACCTTTTCATTTAGTAATATTTCTCTTAAATTTTCTCTAAGATATTCTCCTGCTTTGTTAGGGTATTGACTCTTATAATTATGCTTCTGTATCTCGAAGATTACTTCTCCTTTTAATTGTTTTATTAGTTGCTGTTCTTTTTTTGATATATTTTCTTTCATTGAATCTAAGAACTCTTGTTCTCTGTTTTGTTTGTCAAACAGAATTTTGTTCAGGATTTTTTTGTTTTCATCAACCGCAAATATTCCTGCAGGGCAGACTGATATATATCTATCTTTTATACACATCTACGAGCCCACAAGACAGGCAAAAAACTAGAATGCCGTCTACTCCTTGAAAAAAAAAAAAAAATAATATATATAATATATAACTCTACTAGACCTCGA
>CAZKIC010000155.1:0-2165 GCA_964552785.1 uncultured archaeon | reverse complement strand
ACAATATACAGATGAGGGACTTAAATATGGAAACGGCAAAAAGGTTATAACTAAATTAGAGTTTGAGCACAGATTCATAGGAAGTAGAATATCCACTGGAATTGATGAGAATTCTTTAACTGCAAAGGATAAAAGTTTACACGAAATTGAGTTCATAAATAATAAATTTAAGGATGAGAATGGAAACTTAAAGGATGTGAGAATTACAGAATGCATTTGGGTTAAGGAAAATGCAAAAATAGAAGATAAAGAGGAAGATGAAAAAATAGGAGATAAAGAGGTTATTATAAATGACAAAGGAATCTTTATTGAAGATTTTAACATAATTCGGGAACTTATTCTTGGTGGAGAATCAAAGTATGGCTTTGGAGATGTTTTGCTTGATTCAATTAACAAGGTAGAATTTCCAATTAAAGAAGAAAACAATGTTAAAGAGGAAAACAATGACAATAATAATGAAGATAATAAAGATAATCTTTTAATAATTAAAATTGATAAAGATAAGCCTTTGGTTGCTCATTTAAGATACGATAAAGATATAAAATTTAGAGGAGATATAGAACTTTTATCTGGAAGGGGGTACTATGATCCTAATTCCATAAAAGAAGGTCGTTCTGAGAATGGAGATAATACCAAAGAGGATAATGAAGATAATAACGGCAATGACAACCCGGGACAGATAATATCAGTCCCAGAATATTATTTCTCACCCGGAACGATCATTAAAAATACTAATGTAAAATTTAAGATAAACTGGGATGGTACTTTAGAGGTGATTAGGGATGAATCCAACTGACATATTAAAACCTACAGAGCGAAGACCAAGCAGGGCTTATTTAGTGAATGAACTCAGAAAAGCAGTCTATAAATGGCGTGAGGATGGTTATCCCGGCGTAACCGATACCACAAAAAGGCTTTTGCAGTTCTGGTTTGAAGAAGATCACAAATTGGATGGAGAATTATTTCAGTTCTGGTTCTGCCAGAGAGAAGCAATTGAGACCCTGATTTATGTTTATGAAGTTATGAAAAAACGCAATTTCATAGACATGGCAAGGGACTTTGGAGCAGGACCAATACAGGCTTATGACCCATCTTATGATCAGTATCCACTGTATGCCTTTAAAATGGCAACAGGCTCAGGAAAGACTTTTGTTATGGCTCTTGCTATCGTCTGGTCGTATTTCAATCATAAGTGGGAAGACAAAGAAGATTACACATCAAAATTCCTTTTAATTGCTGGCGAGAAAAATGTTATCTATGATAGGTTGAAAAGAGATTTTAAAGATGGTGCTATATTCAAAAAATGGCCATTTATTCCCCCAGAATGGGAGGAAGAGTTTGATTTGCAGGTAATTTTGAAGGAAGACCCAATTCATGTGATTCCAGATAGTGTTTTATTTTTGACAAATATTCAGCAATTGGAGGAGAGAAAAAACAAAAAAGAAGAGGTTGAGGAATATGTAGACGATGTTTTAGCATTAGAAAAGGTGAAAAAGCACGATATTTATCAGGAAAACAGAATAAAGGAAGTTCTCACAAAATGTCCAAACATTATGATTTTAAAGGATGAGGCTCACCACATATACAGTTTTGAGAAGGCTTGGAAAAAGATCCTTCTGAATCTTCATAAAAACCTTGCTTCTCAGTTTGGCAAAGGTATCAACATGGAGCTTGATTTTTCGGCAACACCGAAAACAGAAACTGGCGCTTTATTTCCCTGGATAATAGTAGATTTCTCGCTCAAAGAAGCCATAGAAATGAACATTGTTAAGTTGCCGCTTAAAGGAATAGTAAAGAATGCTGAGGAAATTGCGTCTAGAAAGGCAGTAGAAAGATATAGGGCTTGGATAGACGCTGGAATAAGGAGATGGAGAGAATATAAAAAAGCATTAAAACCTCTTTCCAAAATACCTGTCTTATTCATTCAATGTTCAAGCAACAAGGAATCCGATGAAGTTTTTGAGTACATTAATTCAATACCTGATCTTAAAGGAAAGGTTTTGCTCATTCATACTGACAGCACGGGAAACATCCAGAAAAAAGATCTTGAACCTGCCAGAAAGGCTGCAAAGCTTATTGACGAGCCAGAAAAAATTGCAACTGATCCAGAACTTAGCAAACTCTTTCCAAATGGAATTGAAGCTATTGTCAGTACAATGATGTTG
>CAZKIC010000154.1:0-2173 GCA_964552785.1 uncultured archaeon | reverse complement strand
TTTATCCCACTTTTGAGGAGGTCTAGACCTGTTTTAAAACTTTTACCGGACACTACTGAGTAGAAATAGTTAATGAAAGGGTATTTAGGATACCAGATTTTCAGCGGGGGTATTCTTGGGAAGATACACAACGTGAAGATTTTTGGGAAGATCTGACGGTGTTGAAAAATGATAGAACACATTATACTGGTTTAATCACAGTTGAACAAATCTATAGAAAGGACGTGTCGTCTATTGAAAAATGGCAGGAAGACCTTTGGCTGTTTGATGCTGGTCAAAAGGCTTATTATGTCATCGATGGACAGCAACGTCTTACAACAATGATAATATTGATAAAGCTTATACTGGATTCGATTGATGATAATGATACGATTAATTTTACAAGAAAAGAAGATTGGATTAAAAAGTTCCTATATAGAGAATATGGGCATTATCAGTCTTTCATTTTTGGCTATGAGAAAGATAATCCAAGCGATGAATATTTTAAGACTAAAATATTAGGACAAACTTCTTCTTCCTCTGATAAATATCCTGAAACACTCTATACATCCAATCTCCTATCTGCAAAAAAGTATTTCAAGAAGAAAATTGACCAGCTTTCAAGAGATGAGATTGAAAGCTTATTTACGAAAATTGTGAATAGATTGAAATTTAATTTTTATGAAATTGACAATGACTTAGATGTATATGTGACGTTCGAAACGATGAATAATAGAGGAAAACCTTTATCAAGTTTAGAGTTGTTAAAAAATCGATTTATCTATTTGACCACATTACTCGAAGATGAGGAAAATAGTGAATTCAATCAAAGCATGCTTCGCAAGGACATAAACGAAACATGGAAGACAATTTATGAATATCTGGGGAAGAATAAGGATAATCCATTAGATGATGACGACTTCTTGCGGAATCATTGGATCATGTATTTCAAATATGACAGAAAAGAATCAAATGCTTTTGCCAAATTCCTATTAAATAAACAATTCAATGCCAAGAATGTCATTAATGGGGACTCAAATATTAAAATTGGATTTAAAGAGATTAAAGAATACACTGATAGTTTGAGAGAAAGTGTAAAGTATTGGTATTATATCTTTAATCCATTAGAAAGCAGTTTTAATGATGAAATACAGGAATGGTTACAAAAATTCGATAGATTAGGTTTTGGTTCTTTTGCGCCGCTTTTTATGGCTGCGATGGTGAATGATGTCGGTGAAGATAATTTAGTAAATCTATTGAAAGTCTCCGAAAAGTTTAACTTCTTAATATTCAGAGTTACAAATAGACCATCAAATACTAAGAATAGTCATTTTTACAGAGTCGCCCATGAATTATACTGGAAGCGTACTTCAATTGGAGATGTAATTAATAACATCATATTGCTTATATATGGTGATGATCAAGGAAACTATCCATGGTTTAGTGCGGCTGATTTCCAGAGATACATTTTGGAGAAGTTTCAAAAGGAGGAAGGATTTTACTCATGGAGTGGAATCAGGTATTTCTTATATGAATATGAATTGTTCTTACAAAGTGATTCAAAAGGGATTACCAAGATATCTTGGGCTGATTTTATTAAACGGAAGAAAGAGAATTCTATAGAGCATATTTATCCCCAATCTGCTAAAAAAAAATGTTGGACAAAGCATTTTAGTAAATACTCAAAGAAAAATAGGGACAAGCTATTACACAGCTTGGGGAATCTTGTATTAATTTCTCAATCCAAGAATTCTGAACTTCAAAATGAATGTTTTAAATACAAAAGAAACCATATTGATAAAAGAGGAAATAAGGTTGGCTTTTACAATGGCTCCTATAGCGAAATTGAAGTAGCGGAATTAGGTAGAGATGATGAATGGACTCCTGAAAAAATCTACAACCGCAGCATGAAAATGCTGGAGTTTTTAGAAGATAGGTGGGGTGTAACTCTTGAAGACCCAGATGGTGCGTTCAGAAAAAAAGATATTCTGGGGATTGATTTTGATCTTTAATAAAGTTGCATCGCCATGCCGTTTACATCGTTTATGAGATAACAAGGAAAATCAAATGGTTGACAACTCATTTTTTGAAAAAATAACAGAACAATCGCAAGCTAAAACACAAATTGTATCCAAATATTTTTGGGCATGGGCAAAGGTAATCCTTCCCAGGGTGAAAAAACGTGGTGATAAGA
>CAZKIC010000153.1:0-2187 GCA_964552785.1 uncultured archaeon | reverse complement strand
AAGATATGGTAAGAGCAATATCACTTATAAAGTCAAGTGAATATAGAGCAAAAATATTGAAAGCTATCGGAAATGATGTAGTTATGCCTTCAGAAATTGCGAAAAAAATAGGGATAAGATTAAATCATGTTAGTATGTTCCTTAAAGAACTAAAGGAAGAAGGCTTAGTAAAGTGCCTTAATGAAGATACCAAAAAAGGTCGTTTATACCAATTAACAAGGTTGGGGAAAAATGCAATCGCAAAGTTTGATTAGAGTAGGAGAAAAGAAGTTTATTGATCCATCATGGGATTATCGTAACGAATATACTAAATTTCTTACTCATGGCTATCATACTTATCCTGCAATGATGATCCCCCAAATAGCAAGAAGATTAATAAGAACTTATGGTAAAAACGCTAAGATTTTATTAGATCCATTTATGGGTTCAGGAACTGCATTATTAGAGGGGGTTTTACATCCTCAGTTTGAAAAAGTTTATGGTATTGATATAAATCCTCTTGCTTTATTAATTGCAAAAGTTAAAGTAACTCCTATTGAACCTAAATTATTGTGGGACGAATATCATGGGTTAATTAAAAAGTGCTTAGAAGATAAGAAAGAAGTTAATTTCAAACAAAAAAAGATTGAAACGCCTAACTTTTTTAATATTGATTTTTGGTTTAAACCAGAAGTTATTGTTGATTTAACGATAATAAAAAATAACATAAATGGGATAAAAAATAAAGATATTAAGGATTTTTTCTTAATTGCTTTTTCTGAAACTGTAAGAAACGTTTCAAATACGAGAAAAAGAGAATACAAACTTTACCGTATGAGTCCAGAGATGTTAAAAAAACATAATCCAAATACAATAGAAGAATTTAGACAAAAAGCAAAGGATAACATTTATAGAATGGAAAAATTTGTAAAAGAACGACATGATTGTGATGTTATAATTCTTGATGAAGATACAAGATATAAAACATCCATTCCCGATAATTCCGTTGATTTGATTGTTACTTCTCCTCCTTATGGTGATAGTAAAACAACCGTAGCATACGGTCAATTTTCGAGACTAGCCTTACAATGGCTTGGTTATGATAAGACCACTGTTATGAATATTGATAAAATTAGCTTAGGGGGTATCCCTACTAAAGACTTAAACATAGATTTAGGTTCACCAACATTGAGAGAAACCATAAATAAAATTGCTGAAATAGATATCAAAAGAGCAAGAGAAGTATTAAGTTTTTATGTGGATTTTGATAAATGTGTAAATGAATTACATCGAGTCACAAAAAAAGGAGCTTTTCTTTGCTTTGTTGTTGGTAATAGAACTGTTAAAGGTATACAAATCCCTACAGATCAAATCATAGTCGAACTTTTTCAAGCAAAAAATAGTTATAAACACCACCATACTTTTATTAGAAAGATTCCTCACAAAAGAATGCCTAAATTGAATAGCCCCACAAATATAAAAGGAAATCATGCTGTTACTATGAACGAAGAATGGATTGTGATATTAGAGAAAAAGTAAATTATCTACTCGTCGAGTACGATCTCTTTCTTTTCATATAATTTATCAAGATGATTTCTTGCCAATCTAAAACCAGGACCATGATCTCTCACGAAAAAATCTCCTTTTCCTTTATGTCTTTCTCTTATGTCCATTCTAAATTCCCACACAATTAAACCTTCTTTAACTAATCTCTCGAAAGCTTCTTCACTTAAATTAGTTAGTAAAATAGCTTTCCTATAATGAAAGTATTCATCTTCTCCTATCTTCTTTCTGTCTGCAAGGACTAATAGCAAATTTTCAAATAATTTTTTTCTCAGAGTTTCCATTAATTCCTCAATCTTGAAGAAAGCAACTACGCCACCTTCTCTATGAACAATATTCAAACGATTGCTCGTTTCATCTAACTCTAATTTAAACCCTTTAGTATTAAATTCATTAGCTTTTAAAGTGATTTTTAGACCTTGTCTCCCTTTTGAGTCCGGATAACCATATCTTTCGATAATCTCTCTAGCTGAAAGTGGTGACCAATGTGGAACCTTTGTAAATAAAGTAACTCTTGAAGAAGCCTCTATTCTCTGTGCTTTTAGTTCTACAGGAATTCCTTTATATGTAAAATCTGGCTCACCTAAATTATTCTCTTTAATCTTTAGCAATGTCTCCAATGTGAATCCGATTCCTGTATTATCC
>CAZKIC010000152.1:0-2215 GCA_964552785.1 uncultured archaeon | reverse complement strand
GTTATGTAATAAGTGCCCGGAGAAGAAATCGTCTGGCAGGAAGTAATATCTGTGGAATGGACTAATGAAGGAACAATAAATACAAAAGAAAAAGAAAACACAAAAACAAAAAATCTTAATTTCATAAAGTAATAAAGATCAAAGTTATATATTAATTTTTAATTCTCTGCCTAAAGAAATGCTGTCTATATTATGCATCGCTTTTAAATCCTCTAAAATGTTCTCAAATTTCTCAGGAACCTCAACTTTTGACAAAGAATCTTTTAAAGACAAATTATTGTCTTTCTTGAATTTCCAGATCAAACTATTGAGCTCATCCAACTCAGAGAACTCAAAATCTTTCTTCAAGTCTATTTCCTTAAACTCAGGGAAGTTTAAAGAATGAACATCTTTTGAATACAATCCGTAATAAAGCTTATATGTAATTATTGGAATCACAGGAGCCAATAATCTCAAAACTCCTTCCAAAACATAATCTATTACAAAAATAGCTGATTGTCTATCTTCTTCCTTAAAACGACCTTCTTCATTATACAATCTTTTCTTTACAAGCTCTAAATAATTAGAAGCAAATAAATCCCACACAAAATTCCTTATCCTGACAACAGGTGTATGGAAATCGTATCCCTCGTAAGCTTTGTCCACATAGGAAACTAAATCATTAAACTCCTTGAGAACCCATTTATCCAAATACAACAAATTGCTTCTGTCAAACTTCTTTTTATCCTGTAAGAATATGGATGCAAATCTTGTTACATTCCAGAGTTTTGTCAAAAACTTTCCCATGCCTTCTATTTTTTCAAAAGATGCCATAAAATCTGTCTTATGCAGATTTCCTTCAAAAGCGCTCCACAGCCTGAAAGGCTCTGCCCCGTATCTCATTATTATTTCTTTTGGATCTATAACATTACCTTTTGATTTGGACATCTTTTCTCCTTTTTCATCCAGAATATGGTAGTTTATCCATACATCATCAAAAACCATTTTCCCTGTAAGCTGATACCCCCTCAATAGAGTATAATACAGCCATGTCCTTACTATCTCCTTTCCCTGTGGTCTTAATGTGATTCTTCCCTTTATTCTCTTGAAAAATTCGGGATGCCTTTCATAACCTCCTATAAACAAAGGAGATATTGAGGAATCAAACCATGTATCGAAAACTCTTTCCTCTCCTCTGAACTCTGTACAACCACATTTTGGACATTTATCCAGAGGTGCTTTATCCTTCCAGGGTTGATAATATCTGCCTTTTTCTGGAACATGAATATACTCGCATTTAGTACAATACCATAAAGGAATTTCAGTAGCATAATATCTTCTTCTTGAAATCGGCCAGTCCATGCTTATTGAATCTATCCAATTCTCGAGAATCTTTCTGCTTTCAGGAGAATAAAACATTATCTCTTTAGACTTCCTCTTAAGCTCCTCCTTGAACTCCTCTTGTTTTAAATAATATTCCGGCATTCCTATAAATTCTATAGGTGCTTTAGACCTCTCGGAAATAGGAGTCCTATGTATGTGCTTCTCTCTCTTAACCAATTTCCCCTCTTTCTCAATAAGCTTAATTATCTTTTCTCTTGCTTCTTTAACCTTCAAACCTTCCAAATCTTTCCCTGCAAAGGAATTCATTCTTCCATTCAAATCTATTAATATCAAAGGTTCTAATTTTTCCTCTCTAAAGAATCTGACATCAGTATAATCTCCAAAAGAACACATCATCACTAGTCCTGTTCCTGCGTCCATCTTGGCATAAGGATGTGCTTTTATCGGAATCTCTTCTCCATAATAAGGGCTTATAGCTGTCTTTCCTTTCAAGTGTTTATAGCGGTCATCTTCAGGATTAAAAATAACCATTTTACACGCTCTTAACAATTCAGGACGAGTAGTTCCGATAACAATATCTTCCCCTGTTTCTTTAACCCTGAAAACAATGTAATTAAAATATGTCTCCTCGTCTTTATACTCAATTTCAGAATCAGCAATTGTTGTTTTGTGTTTTGTGCAGTAGTTGTTTATTCTGTTATCCTCGTAAATCAGTCCTTTCTTCCATAAATCTATAAAAGTACCTTGTGTCAGGATTCTATATTCTTCCATATCTGTATGATACAACGAACCAATATCATTACCTAATTCCCAAGAATTAAAAGAAATTCCCAAATCTTTGAATGTCTCTACACTTTCTGTAGAAAATCCTTCTAAAAGCTCCCTGCATTTC
>CAZKIC010000151.1:0-2217 GCA_964552785.1 uncultured archaeon | reverse complement strand
TTGACAAACCTTGGACAGTTACTCGGTTATTGGTTATTGCTCCGTTGTCTGTTATATCTTGCAAAGTTGCGTTTGTTCTGTTTGATTCTTCAGAATAGTCTATTATTCCGTTGGCGTCTTCATCAACAGAATTTGTTCCGTCTCCGGATATCTGGCTCAATAGGTGGTATCCTGTTGATTTGTCCAGAGAAGAGTATCCTATTATGCTTATTGATAGTAATACGAGAATGCTTAATATTATGAATCTTTTCATATTGAACACCTTTTGGGTAAATTTAAATAATAATAAGTTTGATGTTGTATATAAAATTTATCTGTTATATATGTCCCTTTTTTCTGCTGATATATTAAAAAGAAAAGAAATCCATATAACTATAAGAAAGGTGGTGTTATATATGAGTAATTCTTTTAATATTTTTGATTTGATAAATAAGGATTTTCAAGTTGTCAGCCCACGAGAAACATTGAATAAAATCTTGTTTAAAGGCAAGTCAAAACCTAAAGCATATGTAGTAATGGAGAATGGAAAATATTCCGGAATAATAACAGAAAGGATTATTTTGAGGTCTCGCCTTGATCCTGAAAAGACAAAGATAAGTAAAGTAACCAGAAAATATCCTGTTCTTACAAAAGAAGACATATTAGAAACAATAATAGAGAAATTCCTTACAACTAATGCGAAAGTCCTTGCTTTTGAAGAAAACGGAAAGATTGAGGGTGTTGTGACAGATGAAAGTGTGTTGAGAGAAATTAAGAAATTGAATATCGAGGTTGAACTGAGAGATATGATGACTCCGGAAGTAATAACACTAGATGAGGGTGCTACAATAGGCAAAGCCCTCTATGTTATGAGAGACAGAAACATATCGCGTATACCCCTGGTAGAAGAAAAGAAAATAAAGGGCATTATAACAATGCATGATATAATAACTTCAATGATATACACTCATAAGAGGATGAAGTATGATTCATCATTCGGAGAGTCGAGAAAAGGTCATGTTGCAGAGAAGATAAGTACACTAAACCAGCCGGTCAAGCATATAGCAAGTGAAGAGATAATATATATAGATCCTGATGAGAGTATTACAACATTAATAGATATCATAACGGAAGAAGGGATAACAGGAGTACCAATAGTCGAGAATGAAAAACTTATAGGAATAATAACAAAAAGCGACATATTCAGTTATTTGCATTCTTTGTGGTCCAAAGATCAGCCATTGAACATACAAACAATATTAAGTCCAGATTTTGAGGATTATAAAGATCTAAATAATATCGTAAAGTCTATAGTCAGGGAAGAAATAAAAAAGATAAATAAAATAACTTATGTGGATCTTATAACAGTGCATGTGAAGAAACAAAAAGCACAATTCAGGAATCTTCCGCTAATACATATAAAATTAAGGATAAAGGCAAAAGATGAAACTGTGATAGTTGATGAAGAAGGATGGGGTGTTGAATACACATTAGCAAATGCATTTGAAATTGCGGAAAGAATATTCCTGAAAACAAAAGATCGCTACCAAAATTACAAAGACCAATTTTTAGCAAAGATGAACTGGGAGTGAAATATCAACAGATACCATTTGAAATTAATACATTGCCATGTTCTCCAGAACACCCACTCCATGATCCGCTTCCACTCAACACTCCGTTTGTGCATGAGCCTGAAAGAGAGAAAATTCCTCCACAAGGTTCTGAATTAGACATCCATTTTCCATTTAAAGAAAAAATATAGCTTGACCTTCCCGATGTATCTATATTATAATTTGAGCATGTTCCTGAAGTGGTATACCATACAATTACATTTTCATTTCCTTGTGCGTCTAATAGTGTAGTTGCTGTTGCACCACCAACAAAATTCAAAGAACCTGACATTCCATAACACGAACCTCTGAAAAGGCCAATACCTGTTGAAGTTCCGTGAAAAGAGAAAAATCCTATTGCTTCTCTTCCGGATCCGGATAAAGGCGGAGCAGAAGTGTCGCTTATACAACCATTGCTATCACAAATTGTTCCGGAAGCTTTTATGTTTCCGTTAACCTCTAATTTTTCTGAAGGATTCGTTTTTCCTATTCCGACATTGCCTGAATTTGTTACTGTGAACTTGACACTTTTTCCGCTGCTGTCTTGTGTAACAAGTCTGAGATTCCCGTTAAAATTATCAATATAGAAATATCTGTTTGTTCCTGCTCCGTTGAATCTTAACTGGCC
>CAZKIC010000150.1:0-2250 GCA_964552785.1 uncultured archaeon | reverse complement strand
GAATTCAACAATTTCGTTATAGAACAAGGGGTTATAGGTATATTTCCGGAAAAAAGAAAATTAAAGTCTAAAAGAGAATCAAGTTTTTATGCTAATTGGAGAGGGCCCGCCAGTTATGTGGAAAGTATAAGAGAATTATCAAAACACGTGTTGGCATACGCAGAAGATGAAGGATTTGATACGAGTTTCATATACGGAGTTCCCGAAGGTGCAACAAAACTGGGAACATTGCTTCAGTACCTGAGTTCCGGAGATGAAGGATATATAATAGCAGATAACGGCTTAATACCTATAAGCTGGATTAATGAATTCTATCAGGAGAAACTTAAAGGAAACATAGATGATACAGATTGCATTATGGGTGATCCGAATACACCCCTCAGGGAAGCAGCAATAATTTTCCAGTATCTGCATAGTTCTGATTTAAATAAAGACATGGTGTTGCCGATGGGGCGTAAAAAGCCAAAAAACTACGGAGACCCCAAAGACAGCACATTTGTGGGGCATCCAAAAGGAAAAACATTATTGTTGACATACCCCGGAGAAGAAGAATATACAAGAATTTTAGAGGGTTTTGTCAAAAAGCTGGATCTTGATCTTGAAGTTCATGAGATTAGAGACGTCCCTGTTGAAGAGATAAAGAAACCGATATACGCAACATTTGTGGAAGACGTAACTACAACAGGCAGTTCATCAATAAAGAAGATCGAGGAATCAAAAGAAAGAGGGTTGATAGGCATTGGAGTTATAGCTCTGACAAACAGGATGGAAAAAACGCCCATTCCCGGAGTGGATGATCCAGAATTGGTAGAAGAATTCAGAAAGATTTTTGAAAAAGCAACCAACCTTCCATATAAAAAAGCAATGAGTGTAAGAGAAGCTTTTGAGACAATAGGAATTAAATATGGAGAGATGAGCAATGCTCTTGAATTATTGCCAAGAATCCACGAAGCTGTTGAGAGAAGGGAAGATCTGGAAAATGAATTCAAGGTTTACGGTGTCAGACCATTGATATTCGGGTAATTTTTTGTCTTCAAAATTTTCATTGTCAGAAAAAGAGCAGTATGCAAGAAAAAGAGTTTGTCTGGCATTAGACGTTCCTGCAGTAGAGGACGCGTACGCTTTAGTGGCAGAATTATATCCTTTTGTAGGCAGTTTTAAAATAGGAAAAGAGCTTCATCTTGCGGCAGGGAATCAGGGAGTGAATATAGTTGAAGAAATATACAAAAGAGGAGGAAAGGTATTTCTAGATCTAAAATTGCACGACACCCCGAATACAGTATACAAAGCAAGCAGACAATGCACAGTTCCTGGAGTTTATATGTTTAATATTCATATAGCATCAGGAGAAAAAGCGTGCAGGAAAGCGGTGGAAGCCGCAAGAGAAGAGTCTGAAAATAAGAGTATAGAAAGGCCTTTGGTTATAGGGGTGACAGTTCTTACAAGTTTGGACCAGGAAGATTTGGAATCTCTAAGCATAAACGGGAGCTATGACGATGTTGTTTTAAAGAGGGCTTTGAATGCAAAAGAATGGGGTTTGGACGGAATCGTTTGTCCTGCAAACAAAGCAGGATATATAAAGAAAGAACTGGGCACAGGAGATGACTTTATTTATGTGACTCCGGGAATAAAATGGAATGGAAAAAAAGGATATGGTCAGAAACAGTTATATACTCCGGGCAAGGCAGTTCAGGATTGCGATAACTCAATTTTGGTTATAGGCAGTGCGATCACAGGATCAGAGAATAAAGTAGAGGCTGCCAAAGAGATTCTGGAAGATATGGCAAGATATCTTTAAATTATCTTTATAAACCAAAAAACCCAAAAATAAATCATGGAAGACATTCGCGAGAAAATAAAGAACCTGAGATCAAATTATTCTGTGGAAAATCAAGGAGGAACAGATTATTGCATCGCAATAACCACTGTTAATGATGAGGATCAGGCAATGCGTTTAAAGAACCTGGCTTTAACAAAAAAACTCGCAGCTTGTGTTAATAAAATTGATGGTGTTAGCTCTTTCTTCAAATGGAAAGGTGATGTTGAAGAAGAGGAAGAAATTATATTGATATTTAAAACACGAAAGGATCTTGTAGAGGAATTAAAAAAAGAAATACTGATTGCGCACGATTATGAGATCGCAGAATTCATAGTTCTGCCTATTTCTGATATAAGTTTGCATTACGCAGATTGGTTGGATCAGGAATTGAAGAGAAAAGAATGATCTCTTATAAATTATCCCTGTAAATG
>CAZKIC010000149.1:0-2255 GCA_964552785.1 uncultured archaeon | reverse complement strand
GTATTCTTTGATGCTATACATATAAACTTGGAAAAACACAGAATGAAAAAGAAGTATCATTAATATTATTAAATAATAAATTACAATGAAAGATATAAGAAAATCAGTATTATTAAGGATAAAACAGAAATTATGATTCCTGTAATTGCAAAACCAAGGCCATATTTACTCTTATCCTTTTTGATTCTTAATATACTTAATATTCCGAAAAAAATTGAAAATAAAAATGTTAATGCTGAAAAAAACATAAAAAATAATATATAGCCAAAGAATAAAGGCAGTATTGACAAGAAAAATGACCACATTGCAAATGAATCCATTTCTTTCTTTATTACTTTGCCTGCTTTTGACTTCTTGTAAAATTCTTGTGCAGGATCATTCTTAGACATATGTACCATTAACCTAGTTTTACTGCCGTGCCGTAAACAAGAATCTCTGAAGCACCCTGAGAAACTGCTGAGGTCATAAATCTTACGTTTATTATTGCATCTGCACCTAGCTTCTCTGCATCTTCAATCATCCTTTGTAAAGCCGCCTCTCTTGATTCGTCTAAAAGCTCTTTATACTCTTTTAACTCTCCTCCAACAATGTTCTTTAAACTTGCCATTATATCTTTTCCAAACCATTTTGCTCTAACAGAACTACCACGAACAATTCCTAAACTTTCTTTAATCTCTCTACCAGGGATTGAATCCGTATTAACAATAAACATCTTATCCTCCTCCTTTAATCTTCTGCTCTTGGAGCCAAAATATACGATAACTCAAAAGAATCCTTTTTGGAAAATATAAATTCAGCTGGATAATCCTGACCCAAATGTATTCTCACAGTATCGGATAATTTAGATGCCTTATCTATCTTCTTTAGATAATCAAGAGTGAATTTTGAACTGACATCAGTGTTGACCTTAATGCCCACTAATTCTTTACTTTTATCTGTCAACTCCAGATTTGAAGAAGATAATGTTCCTTTTGCCTCTATTGAAAATATACCTGCTTTCTTTGCTCCGAAAGATACTGTGTCTGTTATAACGGAAGCGTCTGCTATACCTTCAGAGAGTTCTCCTGATTTTAATTCTATTGTTGCGTCAAAATCTAATTTCATTGAAGGAACATCGCCCTTATCTATATCTATTAAAGGTATGAAAAATGATCTTTTAGAAGCTCCTTCCATTATAATATTCATTTTATTGCTTCCTTCTTCTATTTCTAATGAAACTGTGTCGGTAGCTTTAGCTCTCTTGAATACTGAAAGGATCATATCTATGTTAATTCCTATTTCGAAATCTCTTTTTATTTCGTATTTATCAAAATTTGTAACCAGAAACTTGAAATCTACAAGAGTTACCATTGTTGGATCTGTAGCTTTAAAGAAAATACCATCCTTTTTAATATCAAAAACACCTTCCCTGATTAACTCAGAGATTGCCTGTAAAGAATCTCTGAACAACGAATAATTCTTAAATTTTGCTTTAAACATAAACCTCACCTTAAATAAATAATTATAATAAATAATTAGAATCTTTCTTTTATATTTGTTTAGATTCTTGTTTTTCTAAAATTTCTTTTGCTCTTTTGTATAGTTTCTTGTTGAACTTTGACATGTCTTGTATTATATCTCCGTCTATCAATACAGAACCTTCATTATACACAACTCTGCCGAATATACGAACTGGTTTTTTGTTGTACTCTTCAGGAATTGATTTTTGGAATATAATGTTTATTGTATTAGTTCCATCATCTACAACAACAGCATTGTCATTAATATCCACTACTGTTCCGAAAAAAGAAACTTTCAAATCATCCTCTGAAATATCAGAGATTGACTTTTCAGAATAAAAAGTAGACTCCATTCCATAAATAAAGAATAGAAATATTAAAAGTCTTTAGCTATATTCTCTCCATGTGTTCTTGCATTCAACACATCTGTAGAATCTTGTTTCCGGTTCGTCAGATGAACGCGTCTGGCGTGTCCACCATTCTGCTTTATTGTGACCACACTTCTCACATGTTATGTCTGTTACAGGATAAGAAGTTGTCTCATTCTCAACAATTCTTATTTTTTCCTCATTATTTACTGAAATTTTCTCTTTAAGTTTTATCTCTTCAACACCTTTGGCAGTATCTTCAAAACCGCAGCTTCTGCATGTCAAAGTAACTTCTCCTTTCTTGTTTTTTGTAGGAATTAACAAAGAACCACATCTTTTGCAGAATTTCATATTTATCGACCTTATACACAAATATAGGATGATAGAT
>CAZKIC010000148.1:0-2336 GCA_964552785.1 uncultured archaeon | reverse complement strand
AGATAATACATTACAAGGATGTTGGCTACATTCTAAGAAAGATTGCAATAAACAAAGAAATGACAATATTAGAGGCCGGCTCAGGATCAGGACACCTCTCTATAATGCTGGGTATGAACTGTAAAAAATTAATAACTTATGAGAAAGAAGAGCGTTTCTTAAAAGTGACTAAGGAGAATCTCTCTAATGTTTCTGAATTTCTAAAATTAGATAATATCGATATGAGATTGGGCGATATAAAGGATTGCAAAGAAAAAGATTTTGATGTTGTTGTTTTGGATTTCGGGAATGCTTATGAGTATATTGATTTTGCTTTTTCTAAATTAAAATATGGCGGATTCATAATTCTTTATTTACCAACTTTGCCACAGGTAATGAAAGCAATAAATAACATGAAAGAAGCAGGATTTAAAAAAATAGAAATGATAGAACTTACAGAGAAGAAATACAACATTGACAAATTAAGACCGGAGTTCCAGCAGCTTGCTTTCAGCGCTTATATGATTTTCGGCAGAAAATTATAATAGTGGTAGTTGTATGAGGGATGTGGTTTCTGGTTCTGTATCTGCTTTTGGAATAGCATTAGGTCAAGGAATAGCACAAGGACTTGCTATGGCTTTAATAATCGTCATGATATTAATGTTGATTATGATAATTATTGGTTTTATTCTCACATTCTTAGCGATACTATACATAAGCAGGAATAATAAGAAGAAAGCAAGAATACTTTTGGCAATTCTTTTTATTCTGACATCATTGTCTTTTATTTTAAGGCAGGAGTGGTTGTTCGGATTTTTAATATTGTATTGTTCTGGTGTTTTTGTAGTAGCTTTATTTATGCTGTTTAAATCCCTGCTGTCATGGATTAGCAGGAAGAGATTAAAACCACGGAGATGCAACACCATACTTTAAAGACTTGATTTTTCTACCTCTTCTCTGACGAGGATATTTGGAAATATCATATATGCTGTTTGTTTTTTTATTTATGTTTCTGGCAAGCAGTATCTCATGAACCCGGTCATCGTCTTTCAAACCTTGTTTTGTTTTCGCCTCTTTATATGTTGTCTCAGGCAATAGTAATGGGACACCACTCGTTAGTTTTTTGTATAATCTGTTTAAAACAGTGTTAATAGTTATGTTTTTTGAAAATAATACGAGTTCGTCATTAGGATCTATACCATTTTCTTTGTAGTATCTGTCTAATTTGGCAGTACTAGCTTCTAATTCATCTTTCAGATAATTGATAAGACCATAAACATCAATCCAGTAAGCATTAATCTCTCCGTATTCATCATGAATTCTGACTTCAGATAAGAATTCATTTTTTTGTTCTATTTGCAAATTTATATTATATAAATATATTAAAGCGTGTTCTCTTTTTGTTTTGTCAGGTAACAAAAAATATTTGTATAAAGGAAATCTTAGAGAATTCACATTTTCATTAAAGTCTTCTGTATTGTCGGCAATATATTGCGGCGGACCTTGCAGAACCAAAATCTTGTCTATATAAGAAAGTGTTTCATCTCTTAAACAATCAAAGTCAATATATCTCATATACACACCTTATACGAACTGAGGAATATAAAAAAATGTTAACATTTAAAAATATAAAGATATTTTTTTATGGAAAAAGAAGAAAATGGTTTGTTTATTTGTGGGGAATGTCTCTTAGGATATACAGAAAGAGAGTGGGCAGAGAAATGTGAGAATTAGTGCAAAAAACACAATTCTTGTAATTTAGAGATAACGCGTCACAGTGTTGAAAGAGAAAAAATTCATTCAGACTAATCATGGTGGTTGTTGTCTCAACTGCTACCTTTCACAAACTCAGTATAGTGGCAGTTTCCGCAGTGTTTTCTGTTTTGCGCTTCCGACAAACCAGAACCGCATTTAGGACAGGATTTTATTGTCTTAACTGCTTTATCCCCTTCAACTTTGTATTTTTCCCATATTCTTACTGTGCTATGTTTTCCTTTGATTTTTGTTCCTTCAGCCATTTAATCATCTCTCCACTTATCATATTTGAATTATGCTTGTTCCTCTTTCTTTTCCTCAGCTTGTGCCTCATCACTTGAAGCTTCTTCTTTTACTTCCTCTTTCTTCTCTTCCTTGATATCCTTATCATATATTCTGGCCTTGAAATCTGCTTCAGTTTTTCCGAAAGAAGATTTTAAATAAACCAAATCAATTTTTGTAGTTTTTGTTTTCATCTTTTCAGCGATTAATTTCTCAACATCCTCTTTTTTTGGTGTTGCTCCAGAATAGCTAATCTTTCCAAAGACATCCCTTCTTTCTAACAAAGTATTTTTCTTATCTTCTATTATTGTTAATTCCAT
>CAZKIC010000147.1:0-2382 GCA_964552785.1 uncultured archaeon | reverse complement strand
CTGTAGTACTCTCTGTAGTACTCTCTGTAGTACTCTCTGTATTGTAACGGGGATTAAGTTTCTTAATTTCCGTAAATTCAGTTTCTTCATTTACGGAGATTAAGTTTCTTAATTTACGGGGATTAAGTTTCTTCATTTCCGTAAATTCAGTTTCTTCATTTACGGAGATTAAGTTTCTTAATTTCCGTAAATTCAATTGAACTAAATCATCGTTCCTAAAATACCGAGTTTTTCCTTTGGTTTTATCAAAATAACTACAATACATTTTTCCTTTGAATTTATCATCTGCCTTGTCATAACTTGATTTGCTTTTATAAGCAATCCCTATATTAGAAAACGCATTTCTAAACTCATAAGGACTAAATCCCAGCTCTTCTACCCAGCTATCGCCCTTTCTATAGCCGTTTTTTTCTTCCTCTAAAGGTTCAAGATACTTATAAAAAGATTCTTCTTTATAGTGAGCAAATCGATATTCTAACTGTCTAAATAGAATAGCCGATTTAACGCTTCCCGTTAATATCCTAAGTTCTTTATAATATGGAATAGCATTGTTTGTTAGCCCAAAATCGAAATTTCTCTTCCTCATTTTTAACCTCTTCTGTTTGATAAATATTTGTCAATTATCTTATCTATTTTATCCCAATCGAGTTGGAAACATAGCTCCTGCAGACAATCATCTGGAAATATAATCGCTTTCCCCTTTTGTTTCAACAACTTGCGAGCCTGTAATGAATTAACTGTTCTCAAAATTTCAAACGAATTTAATCCCGTTTCAAGGCTTATTTGATAGAGCGTTTTGCTTATCCATCCACCTACCCGATAATATTTTAGGATGAAAACCGCCTCTTCTAACGAACCAAATGCCAATGCGACTTTTGGATTGTAAGAAAAGGGAAAATCATAATTATCTTTTTCTATAATTACACCTCTTAAATAAAATGCTCCCAAGCAAAGGACTTGTGGATAAGCATAGAAGGGGTGTCCGTTCGCTTGGGAGCTGAATTGATTGCATCGACCTTATCCACACTAAAAACTAATCCATCATAAGCATAGTGTCAAGAATTATCTAATAGGGTATTTACCCCATTTTTACCCTCCAATACTATAAACGATAAATACTTACGAAAAGCGGGGAAAATATAGGAAAAATACGCTTGACAATTATTAAGATTGGGCTTATATTGTCGATAAATTAAAAGACTCAAACAAGAAGGGAAAACAATGAATAACTCAAACAATTTAGCTGAAATCTTCGAGGAAATGGATGACATTATCCTTGAATACAATGAAAAAGACGACCGATACTACTTCCTACGGCAGGAAACGGGCGAGATAATCGACATAACGGGCGATGATATGCACAATGCCGAGCTGTTATTATCCTTTTACTCAAAGGCGAAAGACGAACTACAGAGACGAAAAGAAATCGCTGATAAGCAAATTGAGAAAATTCGAAAATGGCGGGATAAACCTGCTAAAAGAATTGAGTGGCTAAAGCATAATATGAAAGAGATAGCACTCAAGAGTGGCGGGAAAATATCTTTGCCACAGGGGACTATTTCAATAATCAAGGGGCGGAAGCATAGGGTGGAAGTTGACCCAGAAGCCTGCAAGCAGGCATATGCGGAAGCCAAAAGGGTGATAACGGAAGTATTGATGGAAGAGGGCAAGATAATTGAGCAAGTCGGCGAGCCGACCGTGATGGTGAGGATGCAATAATGTGGGATAGAAAAGGAATGATCAGAGATGCAATACTTTGGGATGCGATAAGGGATATTGTAGAGTCTTATATTACAACTGCTTTAGAATTAGTCTTTGATGAGATAATTAAGTTAAAAAAAGAAATTGCTGAACTAAAAAATAAGGGAGATACAAATGACTGAAAGTGATACTATGGATTGGGTGAAAGCAATCCAAGAAGAGATACTTAAAATAAAGATGAGATTAAATGCAATGGAGAACCGAATGTGTATCGAGCGTAAAGACCTTCAAAACTTCTTCTATATGCTTTCAAGGGTAATAAAATTAGACGCTGAAAAGCAAGAGAAACTGGACTTTTTATTTGATAGCTTTTTTACGAAAGGAGAAAACAATGACTGAAAAGAAAGAAACCGCTAAAAAACCAACAGAGGATAAGATGGCGTTTTGGGAAAGACATTCAAGACCAGACCCTGAATATATTAAAACATTCCCCTATAAAAAGAGGCTAAACCTTTCAACCACAGATACTTATTACCTTATCAAAACACTTATCCCTGATTGGGGATACTATGGAGATAAATGGGGAATTGAAAAAATGGAAAACTTTGAAATAATCCGCCTCAAGAGAACGGAAGACAAGGAGACAGTTGTCTTAAAGGCTGATTTTATATTAAAATACCC
>CAZKIC010000146.1:0-2383 GCA_964552785.1 uncultured archaeon | reverse complement strand
TTACCAATTTATTAGTTGGTGATTATTAAAATCACGAGGTTACCATGCAATCATATACTATTAATGCCGCCAAAAGATTTTTAAGCCTACTGACCAAACTCCAATTGATTTATATCATTGGCTTTCAAAGACGTAACTTTGAAATCCGCCAGCTAGCATCACATATCTGTGCTTGTAGTGCACTTAAAGGATCTATCGGCACACCAATATGGATGAATTTATAAAGTGAAACAACAAACTCATAGTATGCTAATTGATGATATAGATAGAATACCGAAAGAGATAAAAGAAGTTTTCAGGAAAGATGGAATAAATAGATTAAATCCTCCGCAAGAAGAAGCATTAAAAAAAGGATTATTAGATCGCAATATGGTTGTTTCTGCACCTACAGCTTCAGGAAAGACGTTTATAGCGGAATTAGCTTTTCTGAATGCTATACTTAATGAGAAAAAGAAAGTACTGTATATAGTCCCTCTAAGAGCTTTAGGGAGTGAAAAATACAAGGAATTCAAGAAAAAGTATGAAGGTTTTGGCATCAAGGTTGCATTGTCAATGGGTTCTTATGACTCTAAAGATCCGTGGCTTTCATCTTTTGATTTGATAATTGTTACTTCTGAAAAATTAGATTCTTTAATGAGGCATCATTCCCCATGGTTAATAGATGTTGGTTTAGTTATAGTTGACGAGATTCATCTAATAGACGACTATTCTCGTGGTCCTACTCTAGAGGTCACACTTACGAGATTGAGGGACCTCGTGAATCCTTTAATTCTTGGTTTGTCTGCTACAATAACAAATTCTGATGAAATTGCGGAATGGCTTAACGCAGTTTTGGTAAAAAGTGATTATCGCCCCATACCGTTAAAGAAAGGGGTTGTTCTTGACAACGAAATACATTTCGAGGATGAAGAAGCCATAACTTTGACTGGTTATTATCCAGATCCTGTAAGTAATGCTATAAAAAATATCATTTTAGATGGGAAGCAAGCATTAGTTTTTGTGAATTCAAGAAGGAATGCGGAATCTCTTGCAGAGAAACTTGGAAAGGTTGTTGATTTGAAAGAGAAAGAAAAAAGAACTCTTGAGAAGATCTCAAATAAATTGTTAACTACACTTGAAACTCCGACGCCTCAATGTAAGAGAGAATCGTTTTGTATGAAGAAGGGTGTTGTGTTTCATCACGCTGGTCTTGTGAATGAACAAAGAGAACTAATAGAGGAGGAGTTTAAGAAAGGAAACATAAAAGTGATTGTGGCAACACCCACTTTATGTCTTTCAAAAGATACTAAAGTTTGGTCTGGTCCTTCAGAAACCAATGTTTCCGATCTCAAAAATTCTGATTCACTTTTTGTACTTTCTAAGAACAAATTAATAAATATGAAACCACAAAAAATTGAAAAAATTAATAATTCTTCAAGACTTATTCAAATCTCTTCAGTTTCTGGTTATTCGATAAAAACAACTCCAAACCATAGATTTTATGTCAAAAGAAAAAACAAAAAATTTCTTTTGGAAGCAAAAAATATTAGGAAGACCGATAAAATAGCCACTATAGGAAAACTAAATTTGACCGAAATAAAAAATCCGTATATAAATGATTTTGTCAGTAATAATAAACTTGAAATCCCAAATTTCGAGTTTGATACAGAATTATCATATTTCGTAGGAGCTATGCTTGGCGACGGATATTCCGGAGCTGAGACTACAAAAAATGGGATTAAATATAAAGGAAGCCCTTGTATTGTTGGAACAGACGAAGAAATATTCTCAAAGATTAAATCTGTTTGCAGGAAATTTGGCATAAGCTGTAGAGAAACGAAGAATTCTTATGGTGTACCTCAATTAATTCTCGGAAAGAATAATTGGTTTAGAGAGTTTTTAGTAAATTGCGGCGTTGAAAAAAAAGATAAAAAATATATTTCTGAAAAGCTTATGAGTATGGATCTTGAGAATACTGCGGCTCTGTTAAGAGGGTTATTTGACACAGATGGTTTTGTCGATAAACGATTTGGCCCGGGATTCAGTAATATATCAGAGAAGCTCATTAAACAAGTTCAGAAAATACTTTTAAGATTTGGTATAGTTTCATCAATTAGAGTGAAAGGTCCAGGAACTATATATCTTGGTAATAAAGAATATTCAACCAATGAATATTATGAATTAACTATTCGCAAAAAAAGAAGCATTCTTGATTTCTATAAGTATATTGGTTTCGGCATCAAAAGAAAGGAGAAATCACTCGAATATATAGTCTTAAGAATTAACTCTAACTTAAATTATGTTTCTTGTGAACATTGTAACTACAAAATCTACAAAGACTTATTCTCTGGAAGAACAAAGGAACAGAAGAATTGGGGAAAAATAAAATTAGATGTTATAAAAC
>CAZKIC010000145.1:0-2387 GCA_964552785.1 uncultured archaeon | reverse complement strand
CATATAATATCAACCAAAAGAGAACGATATAAATTAAGATACGAAGAGCCTGTAGAGTATTTAGGTAAAAAGAAAGGAAACACAATTTTCGCGAGCATCTATAGAAGTGTGATGGATTCAATAGAGTTTGTTATAGGTCCATATGATTCTTATGATAACGCTTCAGGAGTAAGGGAATTTATAGCTGTTGGGAAATGGCTAAATACATTTGAAACCGATTTATATTACGATGTTGATTTTCGTATAAGTTCTCCTGATGGTTCTTTTCCAGATGGTTCAAAATTAGCAAGAATAGTTGTTGACAATTATTGGAGAGGCATATCTGGAGGAGTTCCTGTCAGTTACAAAGTATTAGATTTTTTGAATTTTACCCTTAATAGAGTTATATTAATTGAAACATTTCTCAGAGAAGTAACTCCTCTTGATGCAAATTTAAATCATATTGATTTTGGTCATTTATATAGAGATGTGGTGGAGAACAGATCAGAATTGTATACGTCTGAGGAGAGTTACAGATCAATCAGAGAATTGAGAGATTATGTTGAAAGCAAGTTTCCTTTCAATCCAACATATTGATTATTTCTCCATCTATTATTTCGTATTTTTTCTTGCAGTTTTTGCATTGAAAGTGTGTTTTTTTGTCCTCTAATTCCCCTTTGCATTCCAGACATACAAGGAGGTTAAGCAACAATTCTCTATCCATAAATATCACTAATTAATTATTCTTTCTAATTTTGCTATAATTTTTTTATTGTTTGTTCCTTTTGCCAATGCTATAATCTTTTTATTTTCGTTCTCTACTAAAATTAATTCTCCTTCTTCAAATGATTCTTTAGTTTTTATGTGATAATCCTTTATTGGCGACCCGTTCCTTATTTCTTTTTCGTATTGATTTTTTATTGTTATTTTGATGAAGTCTTTGAAAGCTTCTTCTATTGGAACTAAGTATTTTTCAAGGGAATTCTTTTTGTTTTCCTTATAAAATTCATACGTATCCTTTAGTTCTATTAGATTGACAGCGTCATCTTCTGTGTATATGCCGGATTTTATTCTTCTTAATTCTGTCATGTGGGCTTTGATACCCAGCTTTTTTCCTATCTGTACACATAAAGTTCTGATGTATGTTCCAGCTTCCACTTCTGCTCTGTATAAAACATCCTTGTCTTTTTTTTCTAATAATTCGATATCGTAAATCTTCCTGCTTCTTTCTTTTCTGCTTACCGCACTTTTGACCGGAGGTGTTTGTTTTATCACACCTTTAAATGATTCAATAACTTTCTTTACTTTCTCTTCAGGAACATTTTCATGGAGATGCATAAGACAAATATATTCCTTTTTTTGTTTTGCGAAAAGTCTTTGCAATTTGACTGATTCTCCTAAAAGTATAACCAATACTCCTGTAACTCCCGGGTCAAGAGTTCCTGTATGTGCGGCTTTTTTTAATCCAAATATGTCTCTTACTTTTGCAGAAACTTCGTGGGATGTAGGTCCTTTGGGTTTATCTACTATTACAATTGATCTGTTTATGTCCATAATTAATTATTAGGGGGAAATTTAATATATATTAGAATGTTTATTATGATTTATGTTTGATTTTATATCAAGGCTGTTTGAAAATCCCGGCAGGAAAACCTCTATTTTCTTAGAACTTTTGTTATGGTCTGTTGTCGGTCTGGTTATTGGTTTTATTGTTTCAAATGTTTTGAGATTGTTGAACAAAAACACAAATATATATTTGGTTTTTATTAATGCTCTGATAGCACTCACGGTTGTTGTCTTATACAAGTTATTTCAAGAAAAACCAGATTATTTCTCAAGTTCTTTAATATTCTTAATAAGTGCAACTTTGTCTTTGGTTGTCCTGAAGAATTTTTTAAATATGGATATTACAAATCTTATGTTTTCTCTTATTTTGATAGTATCTGTTTTTGTGTCTTTGTTGGTTAACAGATTTCTTGTTAAAGATGATAAACATATTTAAACAAATTAATCCTATTAGTTTTTATGTCGGAAGTAAGTGTTTCTTTGAAAGGATTAATATCGTGGTCAATAGTGGGATTAATAACAGGACTGTTTGCTACAAATGTTATCTATTTGACTACCGGAGAGCCCCATACAGAGATAGTTGTTTCCGGAATGATTACAGGGTGGATTGTTGTTATGCTTTATAAGATCAAAGAGTATAGAACAGAGTATGTTTTTGGGGCGGTTATCCTGCTGACATTGCTAGGATTTTCTTCTTTCATGGCTTTGAATTTTGAAACCTTGAGTGTTTCAATATTAAATATGGTGTTTGTCGGAACAATAATAGGTATTATGTTATCTGTTTCCGCTATCCTCATGAAACCTTTGGAATTTGATGAAAATTGACTTATTAAAATATATTC
>CAZKIC010000144.1:0-2388 GCA_964552785.1 uncultured archaeon | reverse complement strand
CCTTTACAGACACCCTGCCAGCTTTATCTATAATATTAATTAATATAGGCATCTTAACAAGAGACGGAAGATTATCTATTTTTGGTGTAGTAATGGGGCTATTTAGCATTTTAGTTGCGTCCGCCTCTCTTTTTTACTCTTACGAATTTATCAGATATCTGCTTAATTCATTCTGAGATATCAACTACTTCAATCTCAAATATAAGTTTCTTTCCAGCCAGAGGATGATTAAAGTCAACAACTATTGCTTCATCTTTTATTTCTTCAACTGTGGCTTGAATTATCCTTCCGTCTTGAGTTTGAAGATTCACAATATTCCCTTCTTTTAATTCTGCTCCTCTAAAAAACTCTTTAGGAATTTCCTGCTTCAAATCATCTCTTTTAGGTCCATAAGCTTCTTCAGGAGAAATCTCTATTTTTTTCTTTTCCCCAACTTTCATCCCTTTTACACCTTCATTAAATCCTTTTATAAGAGATCCTGAATCGACTACAAATTCTAAAGGCTCTTTAGACTGGTCAAAAACTTCTCCATTCTCCAAAGTTCCTTTATAATTTACTTTAACTTTATTTCCAGATTTAACTTCCATAAATTCACCTTACTTAAACAGAAACACACTTTTTTATATAATTATCTTTATTTCAAGCACTACACATTTCTTTTACCTTAGAATTAGATATATAATCACAGTAAGATTTATCCCCTGTTAGTATCTTCAATTCAATATAACATCCATCTCTCTGATTTTGAGATATTAGATCGCAATATTTCTTGTCTTTTGTTTCTCTTGCTTTTTTTCTGTAATAGTTGTCTTTGCATTTTTGCGCAACATCAGGATATTGGTCGCAAACAGAAGGGTCGTCGGCATTTGAAGCAACATTCTCTGACACACTGACTCTGCATATTTTCTGTTCTCCTCCTTCTAACAAGTCACAGTCTTCTATATTATCTGAACTTGCAAGTTCAATCAAACTTTTTTCTCCTTGCACATCTTCCTGATGTTCTATATTGCCTCCATTCATAAGTCGTTGGTAATTTTTAGCGAAATAACTATTGTTTTTCAATAACGCAACAAAACCAAGAATTGATGCTGCTATTACTAAAACAATAATAAATAATGTAAATCCGCTTATATGTTTTACCTTTACACCTACTGGTTTCCCGATATTTGGTTTTATTTCTTTAGCCATACTATTTATTGTTTTATACTAATATATATAGATTTTTGTATAAAGTTCGTGTAGTGTTCATGCCGTGATATTTTCTTTTAGAAATTCTACAAGCTTCTCCAAAGCTCTTGTTCTATGTGAGATTTCTTTTTTTAATTCAGGGATTTCTCCGAAAGTCTTATTATAACCTTTTGGAATAAATATGGGGTCAAAACCAAACCCTCCATCCCCTCTTTTCTCTTCTGAAATATTCCCTTCTACTTTACCACAAAAAATCTTTTTTGTGTTTTCTTTTGAAATATACAAAGCAAAACAGCTTTTATAATACGCTCTTCTATTTTTTACTCCTTTCATTAACTTAACAAAACCGTTTAGACCTATCTTGTTAAAAACAAGAGCACTGTAAGCCCCAGGAAAATCATTTAAAGCATCAATAAATATCCCGGAATCTTCCGAGAGAATAAAATCATAATTTTTTTTATTTTTTACTTGGTTAATCTTGTACGACACTATTTTTTCCAAAGAATCACTTCGGGGCTCTTCATAATCAAAAGACTCATAATCAATCTTAATATCAAGTTTATTTTTTTCAAAAAATTCTCTGACTTCTTTTATTTTACCTTTATTGGAAGTTAAAAACAATAGATTCACTAAGATCACCACTATTACTGTTTATTTAGATATTTACTAATTGTTTCTCGCTTGTATTATTATTTTCATTTTTTAAAACTTAGAATAGTCTGCTGGGCCCCCTCTAAGTATTTGTTTTTCGCGCTTTTTATAGTTCCCGTTGTTCCCAAAACTTTGATTATGACATGTTCTTCATTAATCTCTTTTATTGTAGCCAAAGAAAACCTTACTTTTTCAACAGATATATGATTGCATTTGATTATGCCTTCTTTCTTTTTCTTATCATAAAGATTTAATGGCATCCATAAACTCAATTCCGAAGTCCCGACATCCCCATACAGTCTTAAAGTATTCTTCCATAAAGCGTCTGCTATATCTTTGCCTTCAAATTCTTTTTTTGATATAATTCTAAAGACTATATATCTTTGGTTCTCTCTCAATGTTGGCGGCAAAGGATTTAATTTAGTCATTTTAATCCTCTCTTATTCTACTTTAAAATCTTAACACCTTCATTAACATAGCCCTTGCTTCTTTTTTCTTTATTCCTTTTTATGATTTCTAAAGGATATATAGTAACGGATTTAACAGCCT
>CAZKIC010000143.1:0-2448 GCA_964552785.1 uncultured archaeon | reverse complement strand
CGAACAAAGAATAATAAATAATAAGACTTAAAGGTGATAATTTGAGGGAAGGATCAGTAATGTTGAGCGTCTTTTTTCTGGCCGCAGTATTTCTGTCAACGCAACCTACTTTTATGGTTGGTATAACATTAAACCTGCTTGTTTTAGGTATGTACATGATCTCCAAATACGGTTTAGCTGAATTCAAGAACGAAGGAAGATACAATGAAGTAAATTTCCTGAGATTGGGATATATATTTATTACTTCCGCTATATTAATATTTGGGTTATTTAGAGTAATAAATTACAACCTGTCAATATGGCTCGCTCCTGGCGCTTTTGTAGGATTAAATTTCTTTGGCAAATTCTACTTTTTAAGTGAGATTTTCTTCGGAGTTGTATTTGTCTGGTTGCTATTCAAATTACTTTCAGTTGAGGTTATTGAAATAAAAAGTGTGATAAATCAACCAAGAAATGAATCTATACCTCCTTCCAATGAAATAAATAAAGAAGACACAAAAATGGAAAAAACAGAAATAGATGAAATCCCGGAAATGTCTCTTCTGGAAGAAGAACCTCAAGGACCAAGAAAAATCCCTGTAATAATTTACAGCGATTAATCCTTCTGTTCTTCTTGTTTTATTTTTATTTCTACATATTTAGGTGCAATAAGAATAATCTGATGTCCTTTTCTCTTCCGGAGTAATTAGTTGAATAATATAAAAAAGAAAGTACCGGAGGTACTTTAAGAATTTATAACTTTTCAATACCTTTCTTCTTTACATTTGGTTTCCAAACTTTTGCTGGCATCCAGTCAGGTCTGTTTGATGGAGCAGCTACTTGTTTTCTTGAACCGCTGTAAATGTGCACTTTTTTTGTTCCTCTTTCTCTTAACCTGATGTCTGTAATTCCTCTGTTAGCTGCCTTTAAAGCTGCCTGTCTTGGACTCTTTCCTGTGAAAACACTGTCAGTGTCCTTGTTTCTTTTGTCTACTAAAACAAAATATCTTTTGTCGCCCATTCTAATAACCTCCTTATGGTTAATATTAAGAAATCACTTATTCTCGTGGTTCGGATTTCTTTGCCCGGAAGATAACGTTTCCGGAGTAAAACAAATATGGGCTCCTGTATTTTATAAATTTGAATCCAGAAAAACAGTAAGTATTATAAAACTTATGGTTTTCCAATAACGATAAACACGTTTAAAAAATTACATACAACAATAAAAATATGATTGTTTTAGGTATTGAAGGAACCGCCCACACTTTAGGAATAGGCATAATAAATAACGAAAAGATTCTTTCTAATGTAAAAGATACATTCAAGCCAAAAGAAGGCTTGATACCACGAGAATTGGCGGAACATCATTCTGAACTAGCAAAAGACCTAATAAAAAAAGCACTAAAAGAAGCAAATCTGAAATTAAGAGATATTGATTTGATCTCTTATTCACGGGGCCCGGGATTGCCTCCTTGTTTAAGAATAACTTCTGTAATAGCAAAATCATTATCAATAAAACACAAAAAACCATTAATAGGAGTTAATCATGCTGCAGCCCACATAACGATATCAAAAATACTAACAAAACTAAAAGATCCTGTTGTGTTGTACGTTTCAGGAGGAAACACGCAAATAATAGAAAGAAAAAATAAAGAATACATAGTTCTTGGAGAATCCTTGGACATAGCAATAGGAAACGCGATAGACAAATTAGCCAGGACTATGAAAATTCCTTTTCCCGGCGGTCCGGAAATAGAGAAATTAGCCAAAAAAGGAAAAAAATACATCCAACTGCCATACACAATAAAAGGAATGGATTTCTCTTTCTCTGGAATAACAACAGAAGCAGAAAAATTATACAAAAAAGGAGAATCAAAAGAAAACATAGCATTCTCTTTCCAGGAAACTTCTTTTGCAATATTAACTGAAGCAATAGAAAGGGCATTAGCACATACAGAGAAAAAAGAATTAATTGTATGTGGAGGAGTGGCGGCAAACAAGAGATTTAATGAGATGTTGTCCATAATGTGCAAAGAAAGAAACATCACATTCAAAGAAACCCCTATAGAATATGCGGGAGATAACGGAGTTATGATTGCTTTTGAAGGTCTGGAAAGATACAAAGAAGGATACAAAAAACCAGAAAAAGAAGAAATACTGCCAAGATGGAGACTGGATGATTTATAAAAACATTTAATTCATAACAAGACTAGACACCGCTAAACAAAAATCATTTAGAGTGTAGCATGTTGTTTCCGCAGATACTCCACCGCGAACCAAAGTTGCATCTTCAATAACATGAATGTGAGGGTAAAGAATAGTCTCATCTATTTTTGATCTATTTCTCACAATATCAAGCAGTGCGGAATATTCACTCCTTGAAGGGATCTTATAATCCTCACAAGCATCTAAGCATCTTGCTTTCATCCCTTCATATACACTGTATTTTTTAATTTTGTCTGCTTTACGC
>CAZKIC010000142.1:0-2461 GCA_964552785.1 uncultured archaeon | reverse complement strand
ATAATAAACATACCAAAGTGAAATTTTATACATTTGTGAGGTAAAAGTATGGCAAGCAAAGTTAGCGAAAATATACGCAAACTACGTCAAAAGAAAGGTATGTCCCAAGATCGCCTATCCAAAGAGGCGGATTTAGCCTTAAATACAATTGTTAAGATAGAGACAGGAGAAAATCCTAATCCTACTCTTGAGACGCTGGAAAAAATCGCTAAAGCCCTTGGGGTATCGGTTAGTGATTTATTTCGTTAAATAATACCTATGAACGATTACAAAGAAAGAAAATATTTATCATCTACAGAAGCGGCAAAATACTTAGGTATTACCGTGCAGAGGCTACACGGTTTAGTTAGAGCTAAAAAAATTAAATGTATTACAGCCGCAAGTGGTCAAAAAAGATTTGATTTGAAAGAATTAAAAAAGTACGAAGCGGAATATCCTTATCAGAGTAGAAAAACTAAAAAGAAAAACATTTCAACGGAAAACATACTAAACATAAACGGCACTACACAGAAGATCTATGTAAAAAATGCAATGAAAATGGAAGATCTAGAAGACAACTCGGTTCATTTGATGATTACCTCACCTCCTTATTTTGACGCTAAAATGTACACTAAAAAACCCATAGAAAATGACTTGGGCAATATTCATGATCTAGATGAATGGTTTGAAAAAATAGGTATTGTATGGAGAGAGGTTTTTAGGGTATTACAGCCCGGCAGAAAAGCCTTTATAAATATTATGAATCTACCGGTGAGAGATAATAGTAATGGTTTTAGGTCCCTAAATTTAGTTGGAAGAACTATAGACTTGATGGAAAAAATTGGTTTTATTTTCAAAAGAGACATTATTTGGCATAAAACACATGGAGTTAGAGCTCATTTTGGGACATATCCATATCCAGGAGGAATATTGATAAATAACATGCATGAATTTATCCTGGAATTTAATAAGCCAGACAAGAAAGGTTTTAATAAATACGGGCATCTAACCAAAAAACAAAAAGAGGAATCCAAGCTTGATAAAGAATTTTGGTTGAGTATAAAAAATACCGATGTTTGGACAATGAAGCCCCAAAATAGCGGAGATAATAGATCACATGTTGCTCCCTTTCCTTATGAATTGCCTTATAGAATTATAAAAGCATTTTCTTTTGTGGGGGAGGTAGTGTTAGATCCATTTTTGGGAAGTGGAACTACCCTAAAAGCAGCTGCTGATCTTAAAAGAAATGGTGTTGGTTATGAGATAGTGCCTGAAATAGCAGAAGTCGCAATTAAAAATTTAAATAATTACCAAGCTAAGCTATTTATTTAAAACTATGGATTTAGATACAAAAACAATATACGCCCAATCAAGTGATATTAAATCAAGGACATATCTTGAATATCGCAAAGATATGAAACAAAAAGCCATCGCAGAGCTGGATGTTTTGCCTTGGCTTAGAGAGAAAATTCGGGAAGAAAATAAAAATGCTGTTGTAGAAAAATTTGGCGGTGATAAGTTTATATGGTTTTTGAGAAAGGGAGGGATAACAAGGGATCCAGATTTTATTGTTAAACATCCAAATGGAGAGGTTAAGTATATAGAATTTCAATACGCAAAGGAGGAATTAAATGCTTATGATTTTAAAATTTCAAAGATTGCTCCAAAGGATAGAAAATTAAAGAAAAGGATTCCCAAAGAAGATACAAAAATTTTATACATCATTAAGCCAACCTATCAATATGCTCTTTTGGACCCTGCTTGGATAGTTAAAAATTCTACACAAACGGTCGCTGCCGCGTGGGGCAACGCTCCAGTTTTTAGAGTTTCTAGAGATAAGTTTGAAAAGATATTGAAAAAAGACGATAAGCTTAAATCTGTTTGTGAGCTAATAGATAAAAAAATCTTTATACTTAATTTTCAACACGAAGCCATTGAGATTGAAAAAGAAAAATTATCTCACTTATTACAGCAAGTTATCGACGAAGAGAAAATATTAAAGATCGTACCCAAAAGCTTAGATGGATTTTTTAAGGTATGCTTTACTCTTAACCACATAGAGAAAACACCCGTGAATGCTAATTTGTGGTTAATATATCTTCTATCTTTCATAGACGAAAAGTTAAACTCTTACGAGTTATTTCAGCTAGTATATAGCTTAGACTTTCTTTATCCGCGAGTAGAACTAAAGGAAAATGAGTTGAGAAAATTAGTAGCTGGATTAAAACAAATAAGAGATCAGGTGATCAGATTTTCAAAAAAAGACGGATCTTTCCAATCAGACAAAACCCTATCTCCCTTAAACGACACAAGGTATTCGCTTTTTGTTATCAACATTATAGAGGATCTTACTCAAGATCTACTTTATTATTATGCAAATAATTTAGATTTAGAACCCATAGTTTCTATTTATCAAACTATTCCCTCTGTTAAGAAAACTTATAATTTTATTTCAGAAGAGTAAATATGAACTTGCTTAATC
>CAZKIC010000141.1:0-2476 GCA_964552785.1 uncultured archaeon | reverse complement strand
TTTCAGAATGGTTTTTTTGCTTTTAAGATGCTCTTTGAATGATTCCTCATACATAAGAATTATTTTGTGTTTTTCTTTTTTAATATTAAATAAATCCATACTTAAAGATTGAAAATAATATATACAAATATTCATCTGTTACCTATAATTTAAGGTGGTTTTATGAATTACACAGATTATTTTGTTATTGATATAGAAACTATTCCTCTAGATATGGAAAAATACGAGGGGCTTAATGAGGAGGAAAAATCAAAGATGATTAATCCTATCGACTCCAAGATTGTTGCTTTAGGTATTAGATACAAAGGATACAACAAAGTTATTATGGGGGAAGAAGAAAATAAGATATTAGAAGAATTTTGGAAAGAATGGAATAAAATAAAAACAAGCGATTTTGTCTTTGTTGTCGGCTTCAATATAAGCAATTTTGACATTCCATTTATAACTGCAAGAAGTTTGATAAATAATGTAAAAATTATTCCTTTTTCACTGAAAAGTGTATTAGATATAAGGGAAAAAATAAATGCATACAGATATGGAGCAACCAGAGGAAAACTTAAGGAGTATGCTGCTCTTATGAACTTGACTCTTGAAGATGTTGATGGTTCTGATGTTGCCCGTTTGTGGAAAGATAAAGATTTCGACACTCTAAAGAAATACCTAATTAAAGATTTAGAGATTACCGATGAACTTTTCAAAAGAGCCAGAGATACAAGAATATTAGAGATAACAAAATGGTAGAGTCTTATATGTTATACAAACCAGAATACATCTATTTCAAAGACATAGTTCTCCTCATCTTTCTATGCAACTCATCATAATATTCTGTTATAGGATCTTTATATTGGCCTTTTCTTAGCTTTTCTGCTATATCTCTTATTTTTTTGTATGCTTCTTCGCTTATATCGCCCTGTTCAAAAAGTTTTTCTGTAAGTCTTCCAAACAAAGGATTAGTGTTATAGTTTTCAGCTGCGGTGTAAAATTCTCCTTCTTTGTCTAATTTATGGTTGTTGTTTGTTAATAATCCGGGAACGAAATATGTTCTTTCTTCCTCGTCTGCATATCTTTCTACAAGATTTGCATATCTGATTCTATTTGACTTATGCTGTTCCTTTGTTATGTCTGATCCCGCATAACTGTTTGAAACACCCATAAAAAGAACAGGCAATAAAATAATACTATACAAAAGATTCCTAGTTTTGTTTTTTAAACTCATATGTATCAACCTCAAAGATATATATGTCATTATTGTATAGTAACAAATATAAATCTTTCGGTTTTCGCTCAAAAAATATAAAAAAAGAAAAAAGAAGGCATTATCTGAAAATCATAAGAACTATAACTAGAACTTCCTATGTTTCTGATAACAATCTCTGCAGTAAACTGGTCTGCCTTCTGCTGGTTTGAACGGAACTTCTGTTTCCTCGCCACAATCTGAACAAGTCACTTTGTGCATTTCTCTTGGTCTTCCGAAACCACCTCTATTGTTACTAAATCCCATATATAACTAACTCCTTTTCTATATTTGTTCTTTTAAAGAAAAGAAAGAAGAACTATTAAAAAATCAAAACTATAAGAACTAATAAATCACCCATAATAATATTAAACATATATGGGTTTTTGAACTATTTAAAGATTGGTTTCTGGTTTTCATACTTTTAAAATGTATACAGACCCCAGATTTCTTTTGGAATCTATTAAACTATAGAATTTAAGATTTATAGTAATTATTTCCCAAATAATATTTGTGTGGGAAGATATTCCCAAAAATAAACTATGTAATTTTTTAGAAGTTTTCTTAAGTATTTATCTCTGATCATTATACTTAGTTCTCCTTGAATATAGTATGAAAATCTTACCATTTTTACGATTCTATATGTAATATAGTTGGTTCTTATATAAAAACGCCAACATTAAAGTAGGAAAACAGGCTATTATGCGGGCCTCGATATAGATAAACAAAATTCGTGGTTAAAACCGATATCATGGACTCAAGGTTTGATATGAAAACCAGACTATTATGCGAGCCCCTGTGTATGTATAGTTGGTTCGCATAATAGTTCTTATGCGAATATGTATCGCTTGAATTCGATTTTTTATGGGAAATTTTAAGAATTTAAAAGAATATCAAAAATTATTTTTGGGAAATATCAAAATTATGTGAGAATTAGAAATTTATTGAAAATATTTCCGAAAAATTACCGATATCGAAAATTTTTCATATTTTTACTTTTTTAGCAAAAAACACACTAATAGGGCTATATTATATGACAACAATGTGCTAAAAAAATAATATTACAGTTCTATTGTTGTTGAAAATAAAAATAGTTAACAATTGAGTTATGTCCATAAGGAATACATTCTGAGGCATTAATACCACACAAACAAATCAAAAATCCACAATACCTTTAAAATTGGTAAATGGGAAGATTGGTTTTATAATAGTTTTTTATGGGAAAAATATCCTAGATATAAT
>CAZKIC010000140.1:0-2499 GCA_964552785.1 uncultured archaeon | reverse complement strand
TACTCTCCCTGAATATTTGATCTTTCCAATGTAAACAATGTTTCTTAAAATATTCTCCAGATGGCTTTTGGTAAAAAATTTTCCCTGCCTGTTCTTAATGCCTTTCTCTTTTAATTCTTTATAGACTACAGCCAAAAACCCTTTTGTGATATAAGTTTCATAAATAAATTTTACAACTTCAGCCTCTTTGGGATTAACAACCAACCTTTTGTTTTCTCTCTTATATCCATAAGGCACTAATCCACCATTCCATAGTCCCTTTTTAGCCCTCTCGAGCATTTTGTCTTTTGTCCTTTCACTGGCTAATTCTCTCTCAAACTGAGCAAAGGTAAGCATTATATTCCTTAACAACCTTCCTGCAGGAGTAGAAGTATCGAACCGTTCTGTAATAGAGATAAAGTCCACCTTGTATTTATCAAAAACCTCTATCAGCTGATAGAAATCCTTAGGTGACCTTGTAAGTCTATCAATCTTATAGACAAGGACAATGTCAATCTCTCCTTGTTTTATATCCTCAAGCAACTCTTGTAAGGCTGGACGATTAAGATTTGCCCCAGTATAACCGGGATCAGAGTAAACTTTAAAAACTTTCCAATCATTCTGGCTTTTAATAAATGCTCTTATCTTTTCTTCTTGAGCCTCACAAGAAGAAAACTCTTTTTCTACTTGAGTATCGGTTGAAACCCTTGTATAGATGGCACAGTTCATGTTTAACCTATTGTTATAATTCTATTGGTAGTTCCATAAAAAGCATCATACTCAATACCTATGTAAATGGCATAATCGTTTCTGGTGGTTAAAACATATCTTGTTTTCTCTTCACCTGAGCTTCGGCTTTTAACTTTTGCCCCTTTGCTATGATTATAGTATCTATTTGTAGCTGAAGTATCACTATATGCCCCATCAGAAATGATGACAATATCTGGCTTAATATATTTAAACAGATCACTAGAAAATCCTGACTCTCTACCATGATGAGAAGCAATAAATATTGTGGTACCCTTTATTGCTTTTAAAAAGTCTTCTTTCTCTAATAAAGCGTTCCATCCTGTGGATTCAATATCTCCTGGTATTATTATCTTTTGATTGCTATATGTAATAACTGACACAAAACTATAATTATTCAAGTTATTCATTCCATTGTCTCGTTGTGAAAAGTTTCTTATATCTACCCCACCGTTATTATCTGGTTTACTTGGATCTGCTTCTGGAGGAACCGGAGATGTATAAGTTCTATCTAATTCTAAATAGAGGTCAATTATCTCTGAAAATTTATTTTGATTTGCTTCTCTTATGAATTCTTCTGATAAGCCTTTTGGTCTTGTAAGGACAAGCGGTTTCATTTCTCTTTCAAATAGCGTAGAAATATCACTAATATGGTCTGCGTGGGGATGGGAGATGACCAAATAATTAAGCCTTCCAACGTTCCACTTTTCTTTTAAATAGGCCAGTGGGCTGAAAGTTTGTCCACTTCCAAAACTCCCACTTCCTATATCAAAACAAATATGTGTCCCGTTGGGTGTTTTTATATAGATAGCATTACCATGCTGAACATCCCAAATTATAATTTCAAGTTTTTCTGCCATGTTATATTTCCTCTTCTTTCCTTAACCTATTTTTTGTGAAGAAAATTAAACCTGTTATAGAACCTAAAAATGTAAGTATCCCTGCAATTATTACTATAATTGAAGGTGCACCAAAGTAAAGCAATACAAACGCCAAAGCAAATCCTACCAAAATGGAATTTATCAAAATAAAAAGAAGAATTAAAAGAATATGGGTACTCCTTAAATTTAATGGATGTGGCTTTGAAGTTTCTGTGGGAAGAAAGTTTTTGAAATCAAAATTTAGCTGAGATAGACAAACTTTTCTAATACTATTTGTCTGTCTTGCTACCTTAACAAAGTACAATCTATTTTGTAAAAGCATGTAAATAAGCATTATTCCGATGAGATAAGAAAAGCATAATAAACCAGCAAGGAACAGATGTACTGAGTTAACAGACTTCTCGATATAAAAATATCTCTCTAAAACAAAAGAAATGGTTATAATACCAGAATAGAAAGAAAAACCAAATTTCGCTAATGATAGCTTAACATTGTCGTAGTGCCTCATATGCTCGTAGCACTGGTTAAACTCATCTAAAATGAATTTAAGATCTTCTTTAAGTGTCATCTTATCCTTATTCATGATTTTTGTCTTCCTTGTAGGACTTTCCTTTAGATAACCATTTGTCAATGTCTTCTTTCCTAAATCTCCACTTCTTACCAGCCTTTAAAGCTGGTATTTTCCCTTTCTGAGCCATCTTATAGACTGTATGGATACTTAGCCTTAAATATTCCGCTACTTCTTCCAAGGTCATTAATCTTTCTGGTTTTTGTTGGTTATTCATAGCCTTTATTAGTATATACAAGTATGAAATAAGAGTCAAGAACCTTTTACAAATGCTCCCCGCTCTCCCCTCAAACCCTTCAAAATATCCTGAAATTATTTTTAGAA
>CAZKIC010000139.1:0-2505 GCA_964552785.1 uncultured archaeon | reverse complement strand
CTTCTCAAGCTAGTGTATTTTAATGTCTGATAAAGATCTGCGAGCCAAAGAAAAGCAAATATGTATAAAAAGAGATTGATATCCATTAAATCACTTCAATGAATTTCAGATATACCCACAAAAAGAAAATTGCCAATATGATGAAGAATATTAATCCTGCAATATCTTCTTTGCCCCATTTTTCTCTTCCAATAAGAAATTTGTTGAAATCAAACTTTTGGTTTTTTTTGTTTGATTTTCTTGTATTGGATTTATTAACTGCCATAGAGAAATTTTAGTAGAATATTTTATATATGTTTTGTTTAAGAACAGAAAAAAAGAGAAAGAGGTTAGTTCTTTGTAGCTCCGTAAACCTCTTTTAATGACACGATCAAGGCTGCTCCAGCAGTAAATACGGATACGAAGTCTAGTACGTTTCCGATATAACCGCCAATTATAGCTCCAGCTGTTGCTGTTGATATGATCAAAGCGATTGTTCCCAATAAAAATGCTGTTACTTCCTCAGAACTTATGTTTAATAGTCCGACAATGATACCTAATATCACTAATATTAGTGGTGTGTATGGATATGTCGCCGCAGAACTTACGAGTCCTGCTAAAACTGCCAGGACAGCACCTACAAAGAAAACAATCTTTCCTGCTTTATCTTGGTTGCCTTTTTTTGCCATTGAACCTACCTCCTTAAACCATACATGGTTTTATTACTGATATTTACTCCTGCATCTTAAAAAGTTCATAAGGAAAAAATAGTTAATTTTTTAATATTATCCTTTAATTTTGGTGTCTTTAGTCTCATCTCTTTTGAAATGAGCCCAGAATGGCAAGACAACAAGATTTGCGAGTGCAACATAAGAAGCAGTTGTGAGGGCTTTATCATTTCCTCTTATTACGTGGGTCAGGTAATTTATCACAAATCCTGTTCCTGTTGTGACTATTGTTGAAACTGCATAAGAAACATATCTGTTTTCATATTTATTTGCCAAATCCATTGACAGTTTTGCCATAAATGTGTTTGTTAATAGATTTTGGCCTAACTGAAGGGCGCCAGAACAAAACATCTGTTTGGAATCATATAAAGCCCCATTCAATACCAGAACATATATTGTGTTAGGAAGGGATGTTATAATTCCTGCGGTTTTGTAACCTATCTTTTGTTTTGCATACTCATATATGTCTTGGAGTTTCGGAATCATAATAATCCCTTATATGTTATTTTTGTAGAACAAGCTTCAAAGAACCGTCTTCTTTTTCAATAACACATTCGTGGTATATATCATCAGGAGTCAAAGAACTTCTTACAAGGTATATGGATATCCTATTTTTTGAGTCTTTGACAAGGAAGTTGTTTGTTATTGCGGTTTCCCTGGGGGTGTATCCCTCGTTCCCTTTTTTTGGGCCTATGTATCTTAATGTTGCGTCTTTTACTTCGTAAATCCCTTCCTTTAACCCGAATTCATCCAGTTTTTTTATGTTTTCGTCATGGCAAAGGAATGTTAATTCAAGATAAAAAGATAATTGAGGTTCTTGTTTTTCGATCTTGCTTAAAAATCGACACATTATATCACTCTTTTGATGAATATAAACTAAAAGATTTAAATATATTCGTATAACTTTACATTATGAGATTTAGTGATGTGAGAGATTCACTTTACACAACTCTTTCTATTCTTGAAAGTGAGGAAGAAAAGGAAATAATAATATGCCGATATCTGTGGGCTCTCGAAGATGCGGAAGAAAGATCAAGAGCGGTTTTTGAGATTATCTCTAATAAAATAAGTGTTCCAGAATATTTTATAGAGGATGCGTGTTATGAAGCCAAAAGATCGGATTCTTACTTAGGCGAGGATTATGAAGAATTAGGAGTTATTTTGTCTGAACTCAAATACAGGGATCTTGCAAATGAGATGTATGAACTTGCAAAATCAAGATACTGCTCTGATGAAAGCCTGCTTGTATATATAAATAAAGCAAGAGTTGACATTAAAAAAGGCATGGATGAAAAAAGTGCATATAAAGATGCTTTTGAAAACACAAAGAAACTTATTGATGAAGAAGGTATGAATGTATTAGACAATGAAATTGAAATAACAGAATTAAAGGAATTTGCAGAAAAGAACGGATATCTGGAGGAATTTAAAGAACTGCTCGGGATTATAGTTGAGGTTTATGAAGAAAATGAGAAAGATTCTTCTGAATTAAGAAAGATGCTCGAGGAAATACAGGCACTTACTTCATCTCTGTAAATACCTTTTTGATATGTCTTTCAAATTCATCAACAGATTGTAATCTGCGTCTACTTTCGAAAACCTATCGGTTTTCAAAATTCCAACAGAATTAGAAAATATTGCACTATTCATAATACAAAAAATATATAAATGTTGACTCCTCTCTCCTCCCCTCTTCCCTCTCTTCTTCCTCCCCTCCTTGTTCCCCTTCCTTCTTTTTCCTTTCATCTGATTGAGAGAAACATAGTTATACCAAATACTGAAAAAATAATATCTTTGA
>CAZKIC010000138.1:0-2505 GCA_964552785.1 uncultured archaeon | reverse complement strand
ACCTGGCCCCATCGGCCGCTAGGGGACCCCGGCACAATAATAGTTTGTTATATTTATTTTTTAAGTTTGTTTTTTATATGTTTATTATGTTTCTTGTAATCAAAGGTCTGAGGATAGAAACACACCCAAAGGTTTATGAGCCTGCTGAAGATTCGTTTTTGTTGTTGGATGTTTTGGAAGATTTAGGTTTGAAAGGCAAAGATGTTTTAGAGATAGGTATAGGTACAGGAGTACAAAGTTTGTTTTGTTCTATGAAAGGAGCAAATGTTCGGGGTGTTGATATTAATCCTTTTGCTGTTGAAGTTTCTAGGAAGAATGCCGAACTAAACTCCTTAAATGCTGATTTTTTTGAAAGTGACTTGTTTTCTAAAGTCAAAGGAAAGTTTGATTTGATAATTTTTAATTCTCCGTATCTTCCGGAGGACATGAATTTTAATGACATATATTCTAAATCTTGGGATGGGGGCAAATCAGGAAGAGAGATAATAGATAGGTTTATCTCAGAGGTTGGAAAGTATTTGAAAGACAAAGGAACAGTCTTATTGGTTCAGAGTTCTCTTTCTGGTTTTGAAGAAACAATAAATAAGTTTAGAGATTGTGGTTTAAAGGCAAGATTAATCAAAGAACAGAAATTTGATTTTGAATCTATACAGGTAATTGAGGCGTTACTCCAAAAATAATAATCCATACATTAATAGTATGCCGGCCAAAACAGAAATTATCTGCAGTATTGATTTAAATCCTCTAACTTCTTTATGCAACTCAGGGATTAAATCTGATCCGGCAACATATATGAAAGAACCTGCTGCGAAAGCAACCAAATAAGATTCCAATCCATTTATCTGGTTTTGTAATAAAAGTGTTGCTATGGCGCCAATGAAAGCAGTTAAAGCGCTTAAGAAATTATATAAAAGGGCTTTTGATTTTGAAAACCCTGCGTGTATTAACACCCCGAAATCTCCTATCTCTTGAGGAATCTCGTGAAGAACAACAGCAATTGTTGTTGCTATACCAACAGCAGGGTTTATAAGATAACTTCCAGCAATTATGATACCATCTATAAAATTATGGATGGATTCTGCATAAAGATTCATGTAACCAAAATTTTCGGGCCTTTCATCATTATGTATGTCACAATCACATTTTTCATTGTGTTTACAGTTGTGCCAATTTAAATATTTTTCAAATATAAAGAAAATTATTATACCAGATAATAAGGAAAAGGATATTGATCCAGTTAAACCCTGAGCTTCTATAGATTTTGGTATCAGGTGGAAGAACGAGTCTCCTAATAAGGCTCCTGTAGATACACCAACAGCCAGAAATATCCATTTCTTTAACCATTCATCTTTGAAGGAGAGTGTTATTAATCCTATTAAAGATATCAGACTTACCGCAAGAACACTAAGCAATATACTTACAATAACACTCATATAACCCTATTATGAATTAATCTATATATACATTTGCCATCTATATATCTTCATGATGATCAATTCTATTAGAGCTCATAAGATTCTGGACAGCAGAGCCAATTTTACATTGGAAGTTTTTGTTAACCAGTTTTCCGGAATGGCGCCGGCAGGGGCATCTACAGGCATCCACGAGGTCCCTTATGTTGAGGTAGACAAAGCTATTAATTATATTAATAAAAATCTGGCGAAACATTTCTTAAATGAGCCTTTGGATCAGAGAAAAATTGACGCCTATTTGAGGAATTTGAGAGAAAAGATAGGTGGTAATGGTTCTATTGCTTTTTCTTTCGCGGTTTATAATAATTTATGGACGCACACAAGAGAGGTTTTTCCTTTTCCTTTAGGCAATGCAATTGGAGGAGGAAAACATTCCGGGTATATGGATATTCAGGAGATTTTATTGATTCCTTTAAAAGCAAAATCTTTTCCGGAAGCAATAGCTTTGATGTCAGGAGCATATCTGGAAATAAAGGATTATTTGGAGAGTAAAAAAATAAGGTATGGAATGAATGACGAAGGTGCGCATATAACACCACTGCCACAAGAAAAGGCATTAGAGCTCTCTTTAGATATAGGAAAGAAGTATGGCTGCAGGGTGGGAGTTGATGTTGCTGCTTGCAGTTTCTGGGATTCTAAAGTTGGAAAGTATGTTTTTACGAAATCAAATGAAAGATATACGAAAGAAGAACAGATTGACTATATCTTAGATTTAATTAAAAAATACAAATTGATTTATGTCGAGGATCCTTTACACGAGGAGGATTTTGAGGGATTTAGCGAGATTCTGAAAAAGACGAAAGGAAAAACATTAATATGCGGGGATGATTTGACGACAACAAACACAGAAAGAATAAAGGAAGCATTAAAACACCAGAGCATAAACTCCATGATTGTCAAACCAAACCAAATAGGCACGGTTTCAGATGCGATTGATGCTGTTAATTTATGCAAGAATAGTGATATTGTTCCAGTTATAAGCCACAGAAGTGGAGAAACTATTGACACGACCATATCTAGAATGGCATTGGAC
>CAZKIC010000137.1:0-2519 GCA_964552785.1 uncultured archaeon | reverse complement strand
ATATGGAGAATATCCTGCTAAAGATATAGTAGAGAGGATGAAGATTAAAGATCAATCCTCTAGTAAATTAAAAGAAGCCACTAAAGAGATTTACAAGAAAGAGTTTCATCAGGGTATTTTGAAAGATATTTTTGGAAAACACAAAGGAATGAAGGTGATGAACTCAAAAGAGATATTGATTCATGAATTTCTCAATAAGGGATACGGAGTTAAGTTTTTTGTTCTGACTGAAGAGGTTGTTTGCAGATGCCTGACAAAAGCTATTGTAGGTGTTATTGACAATCAGTATTTCTTAAATTACAGCGACCCTGAATGGAAAGAAAAAGCACACGAATGCGTTTCAAAAATGAGATTTTATCCGCCGGAAACAAAAGCAAACTACCACTATACTATAGATTGGTTAAGAGATTGGGCCTGTGCAAGAGACAAGGGTATGGGAACAAGACTTCCATGGGACGAGAAATGGCTTATAGAGAGTCTGAGTGATTCTACAATATATATGGCTTATTATACGATCGCGCATTATATAGAAGGAAAGAAAGGTTTGAAGGATTCTCTATTTGATTATGTTTTCTTGGGTAAAGGTTCTTTGAAGGATGTTGCTAAAGAAAATGGTATTTCCGATAATATATTAAAATCTATGAGGAAAGAATTCCTTTATTGGTATGATAAGGGTTATGATTTCAGAAATTCTGGAAAAGACCTTATTCAAAATCATCTCACATTTAGCATATTCCATCATGTCGCAATTTTTCCAAAGAAACACTGGCCTTCAGGAATATCTGTTAATGGACACATAATGTTGGATAATGAAAAGATGTCAAAATCAAAAGGCAATTTTATAACATTTGGTCAGGCAATAGAAAAATACGGTGTTGATGCAACAAGATTTACAACTTGTATCGCAGGTGATGCCTCCATAGATGACGCTAATTTTGAAACTTCTTTAGCTTCGACATTTAATTCAAAATTAGAAAATATGATAGAGTTTGCTTCAGAGAATTATAATAAAGGTGTGGAAGATTACAGATCCATAGATGCATGGATGGATTCCAAGATTAATGAGATTATCAAAAAGACAGATTATCATTATGATAATGCTGAAACTCGTAGTGCTTTACAAACAGGATATTACGAGATGCAAAGGATTTTGAGATGGTACACAAGAAGAACCTCCGGAGTTTATAATAAGAATGTTATTAATAGATTTATAGAGGTTCAGGCTTTGATTTTGAGTCCTGCCATACCACATACTTGTGAGGAAATATGGTCTTTAATAGGGAAGAAAGGGTTCATATCAAGTTCTGAGTGGCCATCATTGGTCAAAGTTAAAGAGAAGAATCTTGATGTAAAAGAAAAAATGATTGAAACTATAATAGATGATGTTAATTCAATTGTAAAGCTGGTTGGAAGAAAACCCAAGAAAATACAAATTTTTGTCTCCAAGAATTATAAGTATGATGTTTATTCTTTAGCTTCTAAAATGAAAGACAGAAAGAACTTAATGAAAGAAGCTATGAATATATCAGAGGTTAGAAAGAATGGAAAAGATGCTTCCAAATATATACAGAGTTTAATGTCGCGACATTCTTTTGACATATTATTGAGCAAAAAGGAAGAACTCAGATTTTTGGAAGAGAACAAGGATTTTATTTCAAAAGAATTTGACAACATTCCTGTGGATATTGTTGACGGTGATGTGACACAAGAAGATAAAGCCAGGAGAGCAGAACCAATGAAACCAGGAATAATAGTAATGTGATTATTGTAAAATATGCGCTCGTGGTCTAGTGGCAGGATGCCGGCTTCCCATGTTTAGCAGGTGTATCTCAAGAGCGGAAACAGCCGGTCGCCCGGGTTCAAACGCCTTTCTTTCTTGGGTAAACTAAAATGAGAGGAAGGCAGGACAGATCCCGGCGGGCGCATAATATTAATAAACTTTATAAAAATATAATAAGATAATATATCTTGCGCGCCGGTGGTCTAGTGGTATGATCTCGGCCTTCCAGCGCCTCTTTCTTTAGAAAAGAAAGACCCGCGGGAGAAAGAAACACGCGGATACAGATGGCGTAAGAAAGCCGATGGCACGGGTTCGATTCCCGTCCGGCGCATTTACGAATCCGAAGGATTCGGAAATGAAAATACTCAAGTATGACACATTTACGAATTCGAAGAATTCGGGAAGACAAGGATGCGAATCCGGCACTTAAGAACGATTATAATTCTCAACAGCTTCTTATACAGCTATTGAGTGGCGGAGTTTCTATAAAGTTTCTATAACTTTTATATATAACCCCAAACAAACTTATATATATATACCTTTTGTACAAATATTCATTTATAATCTATCAAGAATTATTAGGGTCTTTAAAATGAACAACAGATTTATCATATTAAGTGTTTTCGCCTTATTAATGGCGAGTATAGTAACATATTCTTTCAACGAGAATATAGGGTGGCATCCATTAAGCCAGATATCCGGAGACGGACAAAATTCCGTAGACAAAGACAACAACGGA
>CAZKIC010000136.1:0-2538 GCA_964552785.1 uncultured archaeon | reverse complement strand
ATGGAAAGGTTTATAAAGGTGTTGTATGAGGAGGCTTTATCGGTGCTGTCAAGAAACAATATCCCGTATGAGGACAAAAATTTATATCGCCATAATAATGTTTGAAAAATAGTAAGTTTTGTATCTATAAATTAAGAGATACGATGGACACCTATTTAATGGTCTTTTGAGAAATAATTTTTATTTCTCCAACTCTATCTTTAGAATATCTTTCTCATATTTTGTGTTTGAAATCGCAAGATTCTGTGGTATTGATAATACCTTGAAATACATTTTATCTTCAAAATAAGCCCTGACTTCTATGGATTCTGTAAACTCTTCTATATCTATATCTTCCATGGATTTGACTCCCGCAACTGAAAGCTCCACAATCATTCTGTCTTTTTCATGCTTGATAACAACATCTGGCTCTATCACTTCTGAAGGTATTGGTCTTTCCGGCTTTTTCTTGACAGAAGGTTTTTTTACTTGTTGCATCGGGATTATTCTGGGCTTTTGTATTCTTACCTCTACTCTCGGAATATTTTCTTTCGTGATAATATTGCCAAATAAGGATTGTATGTCTGTTAGTATATTATCGACTATGTCTTCTAAACCGGTATTAAAAATATTGCTTATTTTTGGAACTTTTTCTCCGCATTTGGGGCAGTAGTTCCATTTCTCTTGCAAATCAAATTCACAAGATTTACACTTTCTTACCATAAGAACCCTATTTTAAGTTTAGTTTCTTTAGTATTTCTAAAGGCTCATTTGGTTTGAATTCAAATCCTTTTGAAGTCAATGACAAAATCATCCAAAAAACATCGCCTATGGATTTTAGTGTTGCTATTTGTTTTATGCCTTCCCCATCAAATAATAAGGTATCCCCTTCATACTCTAGAGTTAAATGTACAAATTTATCTTTGGGTAAAGACAATTGTTGTCCTGCTTTTGACACGACTGTTAATAGAACATCAACAGGTGCTTTTACTTCAACATGATATTCTGCCATTTTCATACCTCCTGTTATCTAAAAAATAATTAGGCTTAACCTATATATAAAATAATTGTTTATACATTGGCTCTTGCACCACAAGCCTCGCATTTCAGAAACATAATTCTGCCTTCTTTTATGAGTTTGGTATCTGGTTTGTGGCATTGTGTACAAATAACAAAATCCTTCACATATCTTTCAAGCTTCTGATTGACAATATTGTATCCAAATTTACCAGAAAATACCGCTATATTATTCTCTATCATTCCTTGTGTACCGAGTTCTTTAGCTATGTATTTTAAGAGATGTTTTGGATCTCTGTTAATAGTCTTTGACGCATCAATAAAGTTACTTACAAAAGTTCTGTTTCCTTCTATTCTTGAGTTAAGTTTCGGAATTTCAAATCTCTCGTCTTTTTTCAGTTTTTCAGGAACTTGTTTCATTGCTTTTTTCAACATATCTTCATACTTCATCATTTTATCACTCTTCTATTCTTAAAATTATATCTTCATATTCTTTTTTAAAGTGCTTTTATCTTTCCTGCTCTTGGCTCATAACAGGATCCTTCCGCCAACAATTCGTCAAGGATTTTTTCTATTGTTTGTTCTGGAAAGTCCATGGCCTTTAAAATATCACTGTAATCCACACCATCGCCATCATCCATTTCCTCAATCTTTTTCAATAGCTCTTCTTTAAGTGTGGCAGTATCAACTTCTTCTATTTCTTCCTCTTCTTTCGATTTGATGTTTCCGTTTATGAAATTAATGATTGCTTTTACTTCATCATCAGACATCCTAAACTTCTCAGTAATTACAGAAATATCAGAAGATTTCTCTATATCGGTTTTCAAGTCTTTAAATTTATCAATCCATATTTTGAGGGTATTTGCGATCTCTAATACTCTTAAAGTAATCATATTTGGATCTTCAACAACTCTAACAATTTCTGGAACCAAGTATCTTTCATCATTGTATTCTCTTATCCTTCCGATAAAATCAACCAATTGCCCTACTTTTATTTTTTCAAAAACCGAAACGTCTTGAAATACCTTGCTTCTTATATTTCCGCTTCCATCATCCAGAACAATAAATGCGTATTTCTTATCATCCGTGATATAAATATTCGTTACAGTAGCTATTATATGCACCCTTGTTATCGGCATACCGAATTTTGTAACCAGCATACTTCCAGAGCCATCATTATCAATATAACTCCCTTCCAGGATATAGTTTATTTTAACAGGTATTGAAGGATATCTTCTTATCATACTTCTCACTCATATTTTTGTTGTCAATTCTTTCGAATTCCTTTGAAATTTTCTCTGGAATCTTAAATATGTATTCTTTTTACAGAATCACACTTTTTTAATATATCCCTGCATGGGCTCAAATATTTCTCCCTCTCTTTTTAATCTTTTAACTATTTCTTCTGCATCTTCTATTCCCTGATCTTCACAGGCTGCTATCAGGTCAGCGACAGGCACAACACCGTTTTCTGTTTCATTCTGCAATTCCTCTATAAGTCTCAATATATTTTTATCTTGTTTCTTTTCGATGTTGTTTTTT
>CAZKIC010000135.1:0-2549 GCA_964552785.1 uncultured archaeon | reverse complement strand
CTTGGTGCCTGTATATAAACATATAGGAATATCTTTTGCTGTGTTAATATCTGAAATATTTGTTACAGTTTCTATGTTTATGTATTTGCAAAAAAAAGGTATAAGAGTGCTGGAGGGAAAAATTGCTTGATTATATCGTAGTTGGTTCAGGATTTGCAGGATCAGTAATAGCAGAGAGAATAGCAAATGTTTTAAATAAAAAAGTTTTAGTAATAGAAAAAAGAAACCACATAGGTGGTAACTGTTATGACTACAGAACTAAAGATGGAATAATAGTTCATAAATATGGACCTCATTTATTTCATACAGACTACAAGGAAGTTTTTGATTACCTTTCTAACTTTACGGATTGGCATATATACCACCATAAAGTTTTAGCATTCATTGATGGAAAAAAAGTTACAATTCCTTTCAATCTTAACACTCTTTATAAAGTATTTCCTGAAACACTTGCAAGAAGGATAGAAGAGAAATTATTAAGTAGATATTCTTATAACTCAAAAATTCCTATACTTGAGCTTAAAAAGGAAAGTGATAATGACCTGAAGTTTCTTGCAGAGTACATCTATGAAAAGGTATTCTTGAACTATACTGCTAAACAGTGGGGGATGAAACCTGAAGAAATAGATCCTGAAGTTACCGCAAGAGTGCCTGTGTTCGTAGGAAGAGATGATAGATATTTTAATGATAAGTACCAGGCTGTTCCTTGTGAGGGTTATACCAAGATTTTTGAAAGAATGCTTTTTCATCCTAACATAAAGCTCTTGTTAAATACAGATTTTAGAGAAGTTATGAAAATAGACTTAGAGAACAAGAAAGTCTATCTTTTTGGTCAAGAATTTAGAGGAAAAGTAATATTCACAGGAATGATTGATGAACTGTTTGAATATAAATTCGGTAAGCTCCCGTATCGTTCACTTGGTTTAAAGTTTGAAACATTGGAGATAGAATATTTCCAAGAGGTAGCAACAGTTAATTATCCTAATAACTATGACTTTACAAGAATAACTGAATTTAAACACATTCATCCTGTGGAAGCAAAGAGAACAGTTGTTCTCAGAGAATATCCTAAAGCGTACAAAGCAGGGAAAGATGTCCCCTATTATCCGATTTTTACAAGAGAGAATCGTAAGTCATATAGCAAATATAAAGAATTAGCAAAAAAATTTGAAAACCTTGTATTAGTTGGAAGATTAGCTGAATACAAATACTATGATATGGATGACATTGTTAAGAGATCGTTAGAAGTTTTTGAGGAGAAAATTAGATGAGTATAAAAATTTATCCCAATGCTAAAGTATATGTGGTTGCTCCTGCTAATACTGCAACTGGAGGACCAGAATTATTATACCAGTTAGTTTTTCATTTAAGAAATGATTTCAACATTGAGGCTTATATGTACTATGTGCCATCTGATCTACCTGATCCAGTACATCCAGAGTATAAACAATATAACAACCCTTATGTGGAAGAGATTGAAGACAAGAAAGAAAATTTATTAATTGTTCCTGAAGTGATAGGTGGTATAAGAGTTCTATCCAAATATTCAGAAATAAGAAAAGTGATTTGGTGGCTAAGTGTAGACAACTTTTATTTATCACCAATTTTAAGCTCTAAGAGAAATTTCTTCTTTAGAAGAGTAATAAATAAAGTATCAAACTTAATTTTCAACAAACCTCTTTTTGATATAAATGAATTGGCTTTGAAAAAATTAACCCAGTTAAACCTCTCCAATTTTGATCAAGTGAGGCAGGCTGATTTTCATTTAGTGCAAAGCTATTATGCCATGCATCACTTAGAAAGTAATGGCATTCCTAAAAGGAAAATATTTTATTTGTCAGATTATTTAAACGAAAGATTTCTAAAAATAGAAACTGATTTATCTAAGAAAGAAAATATAGTTGTATATAATCCTAAAAAAGGATTCTCTTTCACAAAGAAAATCATAAAAATTGCCCCAGGTATAAAGTTTGTTCCGTTGGTAAATATGACCAGACAACAAGTTATAGAAACTCTCCAGAGAGCTAAAATGTATATTGATTTTGGAAACCACCCTGGCAAAGATAGAATCCCTCGTGAAGCTGCTATTTTAGGATGTTGTGTAATTACAGGAAAAAGAGGCTCCGCTAAATATTTCGAAGACGTTCCAATTCCTGAAGAATATAAGTTTGAAGATAAAGAAGACAACATTCCAGCTATTGTTAATAAAATTAAAGATTGTTTTGAAAATTTTGTGGAGAGATATAATGACTTTGATAGTTATAGACATTTTATAAAAAATGAGCCTCAAAAGTTTGTTGATGATCTAAAGAAAATATTTGCAAAGGTTTAGAATGACTTATTTAGATAAATTCATTAGAAAATTGGATGATAATAAATTAAAAGAGTTTTTAACGAACTTATTAAATTACTATAATACCCCTTCTTTTGGGGCTGTGAAGCAAAGAGAGTTTGATATTTACTTGTTTCATTTGTTAAAGCAATATGGTTTTTTTGAAAATGAAGAGCCTTCAATATTTGAAGTGATTTCAAAATTGCAGGTTACAAGG
>CAZKIC010000134.1:0-2564 GCA_964552785.1 uncultured archaeon | reverse complement strand
ATAAACACCCCACAAAAATCAAGAACAACACAGTCACTTTTTATTCTCGATAAACGGAAATCTCTAAATTCCTTATGAGCTACAAGAATGGCAATTATATCTATTTTTTCACCGATTTCTTCCAAAGAAGAGTAAACACGAAATTCCTCAAACGAAGAAACATTCGAATCAATTGGATAAACTTTACAACTACTGCACGCATTTATTAAACAGCGCACAACATGAAGCGCTGGACTCTCTCTCAAGTCATCTATATCTGGCTTGTAGGTAAGCCCTAAACAAGCAATTTTAGGTCTCCTTCCATTTTCTTTTTCAAATCTCCTTGCCTCTTCCTTAATTTTACTAATTACCCATTCGGTCTTATAGAGATTCACATTTCTTGCCGTTTTTATCAATCTTGACTCTTCAGGATATTGAGTTATCAAAAACCATGGATCAACGGCTATACAATGTCCTCCAACTCCAACACCTGGTTGTAAAATATTAACTCTTGGATGCTTATTAGCAAGTTCTATAAGCTCCCAGACATTTATACCTGCTCTATCACAAATAAGAGAAAGCTCATTAGCAAATGCTATATTCACGTCGCGGTAAGCATTTTCCACAAGCTTACACATTTCAGCAGTTTTCGCATTTGTTCCATGAAGTTCGCCCTTTACAAATAGAGAATAAAACTCTTTGGCTTTTTCTGTGGATTCTTCGTTTATTCCACCTATAACCCTATCGTTATGCTCAAGTTCATAAAGAATTTTTCCAGGAAGTACCCTTTCAGGACAATAAGCCATGCATATCTTTTCTTTTAGTTCAGGTCTTTTACTGATTATTAAGTCATATATTCTCTCTGTAGTTCCTATCGGACTTGTTGACTCAATAATAACGAGATTGCCTTCTTCAAGATAGGGCAGAATCATCTTAATAGCTGATTCCACATAGGAAATATCAGGAACATACTCATCTTTAAATGGTGTTGGTACAGCTATCAAAAATACGTTTGCTTTGGTCGGTTCTGTTGAAACTTTTAGAAAACCTTTTTTAACTACTTCATGAACAAGTCCGTCCAGATCTGGTTCCACAATATGGATTTTCCCTTCGTTTATAGTATCTATAACCTTTTTGTTAATATCTACTCCGTGAACACTAATACCCTTACTCGCCACAAGAGCAGCCGTTGGTAACCCAATGTAACCCAAGCCCATGACCACAACCTTAGGCAATTTAGATTCCATTCTTATCCTCCTTATTACTCTCTACACGAACCTCAAAAACTACTGTTCCTCCCCCTGTATACTCACAAGGATCTAAACACTGAACATAAGCTCTATCATCCTTACCTAAATCCAGATCCTCAGGCTTAATTCCTCTACTCAAGGCAACGTAATACGGCATTAAAGAAGAGAGAGCATGTAAACACAAAGGAAGATTTGTTTTTAGTAAATAACCTTCGCAAATGGAAAACTCATCTCCTTCTTTGAAAACTGGACAATTTCCTTTAATTTCTCTAACTACAACTTTTAAATCTCTTTTCATTTCTTCTCATACTAATAATCTTTAGTATCTTTTTCGAAGCAGTTCCATCTCCGTAAGGATTAATTGCTTTAGCCATTTTATTGTATTCTTCAGAATTTTCAAGAAGTTTTGCCGTTTCAAAGACTATTTTCTCTCTATCCGTTCCTACAAGTTTAGCCGTCCCTGCCTCTATACCTTCTATTCTTTCCGTAACATCTCTCATCACCAAAACAGGCTTACCTAAAGAAGGTGCCTCTTCCTGAATCCCGCCAGAATCTGTTAACACTAAATACGATTTACTCATAAGCCATATCAAGTGTGGATATTTTAACGGCTCTATTAAATGAATCCGAAAATGACCTTTCAATATTTCATTTACAGGTTTTCTTACATTTGGATTGAGATGAACTGGATAAACTATCTCAACATCTTCAAAAGAATCCGCAATTTCTTTTAAAGCAAAACAGATATTTTTAAAGGGTTTTCCAAAACTTTCCCTTCTATGACCTGTAACTAAAATAATTTTCTTAGAAAAATCTACAGAATCAAAATACTGATAATATTCTTCTTCTCCATGTTCTTTTATAATTCTAAGACCCCAAAAAAGGGCATCTATAACAGTATTTCCTACCACCCATATATTCTTATCTATACCCTCTTTAAATAGATTTTGCCTTGCCCTTTCTGTTGGTACAAAGTGATAATCTGCCAACCTACCTACTAAAACTCTATTGATCTCCTCAGGAAAAGGAGAATACTTATTGTGGCTTCTCAATCCTGCCTCTATGTGTGCAATCTTTATTTCCTTATAAAATCCAGCCAATGCTCCTACAAAAGCCGTGGTAGTATCTCCCTGAACAAAAATTAAGTCAGGGGCAAAATTTTCCAAAACAGATTCAACTCCTTTAATCAAATTTGCTGTTAATTCAAAAAGGGATTGATTTGATTTCATAATATTAAGATCGTAATCAGGCTTTATTTCAAAGAATTCTAAAACCTGATCGAGCATTTCTCTATGCTGGGCAGTGACACAGACCTTGGTCTCCACCTCTGGATGC
>CAZKIC010000133.1:0-2573 GCA_964552785.1 uncultured archaeon | reverse complement strand
CTTCTATGGTCTATAACAATCCTACTTTATGGACATCTAGGCAGTTTCGAAACAACCAATCTAAACCAGAAAATGCTAGAAAAGATAGAAGATAAAAATGGATTCTGTTTTGCTGTATTAAGCGGAAACAAAAATGAATTCTTAACTCTCAGGAATATATTTCAAAAAATAAATGATGATGATGAGATATATTTTGTTGTTTCTTTAGGAGATATGATCTCAAAATCAACCAAATACAATTATCGCCTGTATTACAGAGCTACAACTTATCTTGATAAACCCATGATTACAATACCTGGAGAAAAGGAATTAGACAGAAATGGAAGAATTTATTTCAAGGAATTGTTTGGAAAAGAAAGATTTTCTTTTGATGCTGGCAAGAATAAATTCATAATTCTTAATATATACGATAAGAAATTTGACCCGGATGCTATTGATTTCCTTATCAATGAAAGCGATTTTGAAGGAAATATATTTGTTTTCATGCATTATCCGATATTTGAGGAAAATAAATATTACTTAAGCAATAATTCCGAAAGACTTATCAACACAATAATATCAAAAAATATTTCTGCAGTATATAGCGGACATTACAACGGATATTCATTTAAAGAATCTGGGAATACAGTTTTTATAAGGACAAGCGGAACTAGTGGTTTAAGAACGGATAATTTCGAAAAATTGAGAGCCATTAATATAACAAACCGGACAGACATAGGGAATCAGACTGAAGATGAGGAATATAAATACCATTTTGTCAAGACGTGTATAAAAGAAGGACTAATAGAATACAATGTCGTCGGATTTTCTTATGATAATTTCTACAAGGATTTGGCATCATCAATATGGAATTTTGTTCTCTCGTTTATCATCAAGCATCTTAACGCTTTTGTGTTGGTGATGTCTATTTTGTTGGTTCTTGGCGAATTCTTGAGAGAAGAAACAGAATTAATAATATTCTTCCTGAGAGGGAAAGTAAAAGAAGTAAGAAAAGGAATGATAAAGCAGATAATGAAGAGATAGTATCGGCATTCTTCAATAATAGACTTTTTAAATATTCTTGATTAACTTTATATATGCAGAATTTAAAAGAATATGATTTCTCTATTGCTAAGAAAGTCAAAGAGTTTTATCAAAGAAAAGAAGTTCAAGAGAAAATGTTCGAGATTAGTTTTGACAGAGAAGTTATACCTGTTATCAAAGCCAGAACATATGGTAAGAGGCCGTCTGTTGTTGAATATGTCTCCGATTTCAGATTCATGGCTCAAAAAGGGGTTACATCTTTTCATGCATCTGTTGAAAGATGGAAGAACCCGATGATGCTTTCTAATACGATTAAGAAAGAAGAGATGGATGAATTGCGTAAAGGATGGGATTTGATAATAGATATCGATGCAAATAAAGGATGGGAGTACGGGAAAATTGTTGCTATCTTGTTAATTAAAAAGCTACGCGACAATTACAGCATTAAAAATATTTCTTTCAAGTTCTCGGGAAGCAGAGGTTTCCATATTTTTATCCCATTCGAAAGTCTGCCTAAAGAAGTGAATGGAGAGCCTATTGAGTTATTGTTCCCGGAAGCACTTCAGATTATGGCGAGATATATAAAACATATTCTTAAGGATGAGTTGATAGAGATTTTCAAGAGTAAGGGTTTTACCGAAGAGATGAAAACAAAAGACGGCTTAGATCCTTACAAAATAGTTGAGGTTGAAGAAGGCTGGTCGCACAGGCATCTTTTCAGAATGCCTTATTCATTCAATGAGAAAACATGGTTGGTTAGTGTCCCTTTAAGTTATGATGAATTGAGAGTTTTTAATTTGGATAAAGCTAAACCAGAGAACATAAAAGAGGTTAGATCATTCTTTGTCAGAGGTACTGAAAATGAAGCTGAAGAGTTGTTAATAGATGCGTTTGATTTTGACTCCCAACACAAAAGAAGAGTTGAATACAAAGAAAAGCTTAAAGAGAATGAGAAAAAGAAAACATTTATTAAAGAAGACATTAAAGGAGACAGAATTCCAAAAGAAGCTTTTCCTCCCTGTGTTAAATTAATATTGGAAGGATTAGAAGAAGGGCGTAAAAGGGCTTTATTTGTATTGATTGGGTTCTTAAGATCTTGCAATTGGTCTTGGGAAGAAGTTGAAAAGGAAATCGAAGAATGGAATTCGAGAAATAAAGAACCTCTTGGTGATACTTATATTCAGACACAGCTTTCTTATGCAATGAAAAGAAAAGATTCTTATCTGCCACCGAATTGCGATAACAAGGACTATTATCTGGACATAGGAGTCTGCAAGAAAGATTCTTTGTGCGAAACAATAAAGAATCCTTCCGGATATGCAGCCAAAAGATATTTCAGACTAAAGAGTTCGGACAAGAAAAAAACAAGGAAGAAAAGATAAGAATGGTGGTCATTTTACTGCTAAAAAGTATAAGTTACGAATTTAACCTGAAATTAGTTACCTCGAACAATGCTGAATCTCCGTATACCTTAAATTGTCCTTCATATATAACAGGAGGGTCACCATAACCGAGAGTTATTGTAACATATTCATTTACAGGGATAATTT
>CAZKIC010000132.1:0-2578 GCA_964552785.1 uncultured archaeon | reverse complement strand
TCCTTCGTTCAGCTCCTTATCTTCGCTGCTATGCCTTCCATTAACTATAATTATGATGTTTGGTTTTCTGATATTGTTTCATAATATTAAAACTAAACTAAAAAAGCACAATTTATATTTTGAATTTAAGTTCATGCAGAAAGTGCTATACCCCTACTTACTATCAAGTTTGGTTATCTGTAATTTCAATAACCTGCTGTATTACCAATTCTATGTACTTTTAATTTTGCCATTGATATACTTCTTATGGTTCCTGTCCATTAGAACTAGGAGAGAAATAGAATGAGTTTCCGAAAACCATCCATAGCAGTTGATGCACGAATGATAAACGCATCTGGAATAGGTAGGCATATAAAAGGAATCTTACCAGTTTTAATGGAGAAATTTGAAGTTATTTTACTTGGATACAAGGGAGAACTTAAAAATTTTCATCTTCTGGAAAATCTTCGAATAATTAATATAAAGTCAAAAATCTATTCTATAAAAGAACAAATAGAGTTACCTTTAAAGATTCCTAAATGCGATGTATTTTGGTCTCCTCACTATAATATTCCTGTTTTACCAATCAGAGCAAAAAAAAGAATGGTTACTATTCACGATGTATATCATTTAGCCTTTCAACATACTTTGTCTTTACCTCAAAGGATTTATGCTAAGCTTATGATTAATCAGGCGCTAAAAAGGTCAGATATAGTTTTAACTGTTTCTGAATTTTCAAAGCAAGAAATTATTAAATATACTGGAACCTCAAAGGATATTAAAGTAATTCATAATGGTATAGAACCACAATGGTATGAAAAGCAACCTTTATCTTTATCTGAGAGAGATAATTATATTTTATATGTTGGCAATGTAAAGCCCCATAAAAATTTAGTCAGAGCATTAAAGGCTTTCTCTTTATTAAAAGATAAAAACCTAAAATTTAAAATAGTCGGTAAAAAAGATAATTTTATAACAGTCGATAAAGAAGTAGAGAAAATCGCACGAAAACTTGGAAACAGAGTAGAATTTACAGGTTATGTAAGCGATAATGAATTAAAAGAACTATATCGAAAAGCAAAGCTTTTTCTTTTTCCTTCTCTCTACGAAGGTTTTGGACTTCCTCCTCTTGAGGCTATGGCTTGTGGTACTCCTGTTGTAGTATCAAATGCTGCGAGTCTTCCTGAAGTTTGCGGAGATGCGGCATATTATGTTAATCCTTATGATATAAATGATATTGCTAAAGGTATAGAAACAGTTTTAAAGGATGAAGAATTACAAAAAGAATTAATACAAAAAGGCTTAAAGAGAGTAAAATTATTTAGCTGGGAAAAGTCCGCAAAGAAGTTAATAAAAGTTATAGAAGAGGTATTGTAAGATTGAAAATAGCGCTTGTTCATGATTGGCTTATGACAATAGCTGGAGGGGAAAAGGTATTGGAAGAAATTTATAAGTTGTATCCTTCTCCTATTTATACCCTGGTTAAAAGACAAGATGGGTTAAAAGGTTCTATTTTTGAAAAAGCTTTAATCCACACTTCCTTTATTCAGAAATTACCTTTTTCTAAAACTAAATATAGGAGTTATTTACCTTTTTTTCCATTAGCTATAGAGCAATTTAACTTATTAGAATATGATCTAATTATTTCATCGTCTCATGCTGTAGCAAAAGGTGTTTTGACTAACTCAAACCAACTTCACATATGTTATTGCCATACTCCGATGAGATATGCTTGGGATTTGTATCATACTTATTTAAAAGAATCTGGACTTGAAAAGGGGATAAAGGGATTAATTGCTAAGTTTATTTTGCATTATATAAGAGTCTGGGATTATACCACAGCTAATAGAGTGGATTATTTTATTGCTAATTCTAAATACATTGCCAAAAGAATTAAGAAAATATACGGGCGAGATTCAACTGTTATTTATCCGCCTGTTAATGTTGATAAATTTGAACTTTATACCCAAAAAGAAGATTTTTACATTACTGCTTCTCGAATGGTTCCTTATAAAAAAATAGATTTAATAGTAGAAACTTTTTCAAAGTTTCCAGATAGGAAACTTGTGGTGATAGGTGATGGACCTGATTTTGAAAAAATAAAGAAAAAAGCTGGAAAGAATGTTGAACTTTTAGGTTATCAGCCGTTTGAAGTTTTAAAAAACTACATGCAAAAAGCAAAAGCTTTTATATTTGCAGCTGAAGAGGACTTTGGGATAGTTCCTGTTGAAGCGCAAGCCTGTGGTACACCTGTTATTGCCTATGGAAAAGGAGGAGTAACTGAAACGGTAGTTAATGGAAAAACAGGAATATTTTTTAGAGAACAAACTGTAGAAAGTTTAATTGAAGCTATTAAAAATTTTGAGGAAAGAGAAAATACATTTGATCCATTAGAGATAAGAAAAAACGCCGAAAAATTTAGTAAAGAAAGATTTAAGAAAGAATTCAAAGAATTTGTAGACAAAAAAATAGAAGAATTCTTTGGATAAAATTGGAGGAAAATTAATGAAGACAGTTATCTTAGCGGGTGGAAGTGGTACAAGACTTTTTCCAATGTCAAGGAAAAAATACCCCAAGCAATTCTTGAAAATCAGTGATA
>CAZKIC010000131.1:0-2628 GCA_964552785.1 uncultured archaeon | reverse complement strand
GGACAAAGATTGCTTTATCGTCCGAGAGTTAAATGAGGTATATAAATGAAACACAAAAATGTCTTTGAAAGAATAGAACGAAAATCGTACGCATTTGTATTTTTAATAATCATAATATTGTCTTTGTCGTTAGTTGGCGCATATACTTACAGAGGCAACTTTGAAGGTTCTGAATATTTCTATTATCAGAATTCTTCAGGTGTAAATACAACCTCTTTCGGAACATCAAGCACAATAACAATAAAAGTTATAACCAATCTTGATCTTAATACTAATGGCGCAAAAAGGAATGAAGTCAAAATAAATGATTATTTAAAGAATGCAGTGTTAACTTGTGCAAAACCTTGTTTCACACAATCAGGAACCTCGGCACCTTACACATATACAGCTTCTTTTACTCTTCCTGCATCTGCAGATTCTTATTATCTCGAAATAAGATTGGAAGAACAGACTGGACCAAGAAGGAAGTTCGAGGTTGGTTCGGAGATTCAGGTGGGTAATGCAGCAAACCCGCATTATGTTAAATATTACTCAGATAACACATATACAACAGAAGTTGTAGGTTATCCTGCAGGCTCCACAGCATATGTCGAAATATACGGAGACCCAGGAACAGCTGATGCCGCTCAAAGTACAGTAAAGCTGGTCGATTTTGCTAAAACTAATCTGTTAAATACAAACCCAACTACCGCATCTACATCAGGAACAAACCAACACCGTTTAACTTTTACTGTTCCTTCAACAGCAACAGACGGATGGTCTTATGTTTTTGAACCTAAGGTATTAGATGCAGGAGGAACAACTCTTGCAGATATAAAAAGAGATATTATGATTATAGACAATAATCCCCCAAACATAAGCATTATAACTCCCCAGAACACAACTTACGGAACAACAGTAACTTTCAATGTGTCAGCTTCTGATTCTGTAACAGATGTAGAATCTTGTATTTACTCTTTAAATGGTAACTCAAATAAATCTATGAGTTTTGATGGAAATTATTGGACCGATACAAATTCTTCAATGACCGAACAACTGCATTATGTAACATTCTACTGCAATGATTCTGTTGCTAATTGGAACTCTTCAACAGTATATTTCACTGTTGCTACACCACCAAAGTTCGATATTTGGGGTTTATCGGTTTCTGATGGAGCAAATGTATCTCGTTATGATTCTGTCAAAGCGTATGCCCATTGGGATAAAGCGCTTTCGGAGTCAAAAATAGAACACAACGGATCCTCTTCTTTTGTTAATTACACAGTTTCAGGGCCTTATACTAGTTATTGGACTAATTATACCTTTGACTTCACAAATTCAACAGAATTTCCTAATGTTGGTTATATAAATATTTCAACTCTTTACGCTTCTGAGGTATCATCCGCAAATCTATGGAATTACACCTATCCTTCAAAGTATTTTTATTTATGGGGTTTTGCAAAGATAAATCAGATAACATTGAACCCTTCAGCAATAATAAATGGAACTTATACAATAATTAAGTGCCAGATAATGGACAATGCAACCTCTTTATCAATTGCAGGTTATAATGTATCGTTTTATAATGACACATCTTATTTAGGATCAAACATCACAGATAGCACCGGTTGGGCTCAGTTTAATTATACCGATCATACTCCAAATCCTCCAACCTCATACAATGTTTCATGTAATCTTACTCAGAATGAACCTTCCTTGTATTACAATAAAAGCATAGAGGATTCTCTGGAAGCAAATCTAACTATAGCCTCTCCGGGTTCTGATGTTGAACTTCCTTCAATAAATGAAGTAAATATATCCTCAATTACTGTAGGTCCGGGGACCAAAATAACATTTACCGCAAACATAACAGATAATGTTCAAGTAGATACCGCAATCTTGAACATAACAGATCCAGACAATATTGAACACTTATTTTCAATGCCAAACATATCATTAGATATTTATCAGTACAATTACACTCCTTGGAAGATTGGTTCTTATTATTATGCTGTGTATGCAAACGATACTTCCGGTAATGAGGATACTTACGATCCTTGGTTTTATGTAAGTGCAAACAGTTCCACGAATATTGCTTCAAATGCAACACAATACGGTGCAAATGAAATAGTCAATTTAACAAATATCAATCTTTATTCTGCTTCTTCCCCTGTAATAGTAAATAATCCGGGAACTGTTGTGGTTAATGCTACCTCCGCATTTGAGTTGGAATGGGATGCTTCGAAAGCAAACTCTCCTGGAGAGCCGATAGCTTTTGATTTGGATGACCTTTCTGCTAATAGTAAGATAACTGGAGTTACCGCTAACCTCCAATCTGATGACGGTGCAACAACAGTATCAAAAAACAGAAATGAGATAAGAAACGGGGCGGATAATGACAAGTTAAAATTAACAACCGCAGAATACAATCAAAGAAAGAAGAGATATTCTGAGATTCTTGTAGGATTGAAGATGCGTGAAAGAACTAATGTCGCCCCCAGCCACCCTCTAAGATTGTATGCCTATGAAACAAGCGATACTCCAAATTCTACAGGGTATATAACTCCAACCCAGGCTCTAACAAACACATTTGCGTGGTATCAATACAATGTAACAGATATAGTATTAAACTCTGACTATGAGTATATT
>CAZKIC010000130.1:0-2649 GCA_964552785.1 uncultured archaeon | reverse complement strand
ATTCTATACAATAGAATCCCTTGGAAAATTCAAGTTTAACAACAAAACTGGGGAAGAAGCAGTTAAAGAGGCATTAAAACAGGGATTTAAGCATCTTGCTCTGGAGGATGATCTGAATGAAAATTTATTTAATAATAATCAGGTAATATCGGCCAATAATCCTACAACAGAAGAGTACTATCCATTAATAGAAATCAACAAATCCCCGATAACCCTCCGTTTAATAGTCCCTGCCTTAGATTCTATAAAAATAATAGAACTGATTACAAAACTCTACAATGAGAGGTTTGAGAAAGTACTTGGAAAACTTCCACTGAATGTCAAATTACTTGTGGCAAAAAGAAAATTCCCGCTTTACATTCTTCTTGATTCTGAAAGCAGAATGCTTGAGGGAGAAGAATTCAAAAAACAGGTTCCAATGAACCCATGGTGGAACGCAAACGGAATGCGGAACGACAAATACTACAAATACTATGGTTTTTATCCGACAAAGCCGATAAAAGATAAAAAATACACTCTTGACGATTTGTCTTCCGTATCTAAAGGGAAAATCTTCCATCTCTATCCTGGATACTTTGACTTCGACTTACTTTTAGGAACGACTGATAGATACAACATTTACTATAAAGATGGGAAGAGGGGAGGTGAGGATTATAGACTATTTACGGGCAGACCTTACTATTTCTATCAAATCTCTGAAATGCTTGAGTTGTGGGATGTATTGTCTTCAAATCTTTCAAGTTCGCAGATAAATTTCATTGAAGAAATCCTTGTTTCAAAATTAAGGGAATGGAGAAATGTTGAAGATGGAAATATACAGGGTGTATTCAGAGAATTTGCAGAGGCAGTCTTAAAAGATGCCTTTGACAATAAATGGAATAAGTTAAGGGAAGAAACAAGATTTTTCCTTGTAAATTCAGCTCTTAACGGACTTTTGCTTGATACCATAATCCTTTTTAGGCATGTAATAAAAAAGGAGGTTGATAAAAATGAGTGAAAATAATAAAGAATTTAAGCCAGAAAAGATTTTCGGTAGAGCTCTTGATCCCATACATATTGGGGCGGGTGGCTACAGGCTTGGAAGAGTGGATAACACGATTGTAAGAGACCCAGCAACGGATGTGCCTAAAATACCAGGAACTTCAATTGCAGGGGTAGTAAGAGCGTTCGCAGAAATTGTCAAAAAAGAGGATGAAGAAAAGGAAGATTCAGATAAGAAACTTAAGGATATAAACATTGAAGAAGCATTTGGGACTGAAACCAAAAAAGGAATTTTGCGGTTTTACGACGGACAGATAGTTTTCTTCCCAGTATCATCCATTCAGGGAACAGTATGGATTACAACAAAAGATCTTCTTGAGTACTGGTTTGGGGAGATAAAAACTAAAGATGGTGAGAAGATAAATATCCCAGAGGACGTTAAGGATAAAGCCTACTCAATTAAAGGGATAGATACAAATAAACCTCTGAACCTTGGCTGGCTATTGCTGGAGATTGAGAAAGTTGAGAACGGAAAAGAGGTTATTCTGCCTTCAGAAATAGAGAAATGGGTAAAAAGAATCGTCGTCGTATCAGATAAGCTCTTTACTCACATAGTGAATGACAATCTTGAGGTGAGAACCTCTGTGAGAATTGATCCAAGGACAGGGACAGCTGAGGCAGGGAAGTTATTCACCTATGAGGCAATTCCAAGAGGTACTGTAATTGGATTTGAAATCGGTTTAGATGAGGCTTTAGCAAGACAAAGAGAAAAAAACATAGATATCATTGATGATATAATTCAAGCAGTATCTCCGTACATCAAAAACTTGGGCTTAGGTGGAATGGGAACAAGAGGTTTTGGCAGAATTGAGATAACTACTATAAAAGAAGAACCTCAAGGAGGTGAAACCAATGATCAATCTTGATTATGAATGCATGAAGTGTGCGCAGAATATCATAAATCACGATAAAAGTGATAATAAAAAATTTAAAGAATTAAAAAACAATCTGAGAAAGGCTCTTGGAGTCTTACAAGAAGATGGTGTCTATGCAATGTTTCTCTGGCTTGAGGATAAAGACAAAGAAAAAATAATAAGAAAGAAACTTATTGAGTTGTTAAATGAATCAAAGATAAGAGAGAACCTTTTGAGTGGTTCAGATAAATTTCCTGAGGATTTCAGTAAGTTTTGTGAGAAATTAAGAGAGGTTGCCCAAGATATTGATAAACTGCTGTTTGTGAAGAAGCTCCTTGAACGCACATTGACCTATGCGTTATATCATGCAAAAACAGGTGAATAAAATGTGGAAAAAAGTTGATGTTGTGTTCAAGTTGAAAAGCCCTCTCCACATTGGATATACGCCTTTTAAGGGTTCTGTTGTTTCACCCACGAGATATTATGTCCCCGGAAGAAACTTCTGGGGTGCTATAACAAAAAGGATAACAGAGTATTTATACAAAAAGCCTAACGCAAAAAATTACAAGGAAATCGCAGAAAATTACAGAAAAATAGGCATACGGGTTAAGGAGAATTTCAGGTTCTCATATTTCTATATTTATGATGGGAAAACGATTTATTTCCCCCAATATACAGACGAAGGATTAAAATATGGAGAAATAGCCAAATCAGAGTTTGAGCACAGATTCATAGGAAGTAGAATATCCACTGG
>CAZKIC010000129.1:0-2665 GCA_964552785.1 uncultured archaeon | reverse complement strand
GCGTATAACAGCGGATAAAAGGGAAATCAAAGATTTCCCCAAATTAGCTACGCCAGCTTCTTTTATCCGCAAAACGTTAAGTGAAATCGGGTGCGACGGGTTAATTGACACAATAGAAAATAAATATGAGGTGAAAAAATATGACTGAAAAAGACATAAACTTTGAAAATAAACTGTGGAAGGCCGCAGATAAACTAAGGAAAAAGGTTGAAGTTCACGAATATAAGTATGTGGTTTTAGGTCTAATCTTTTTAAGATATATTTCCTTTGCATTTGAAGAGAAACAAAGAGAAATAGTCAATAAAACGGATAAGGAGCTTCTTGAGAGATTCAAAGATGATATTCTTGAGGACAAAGATATCTATCTCTCTGATGGAATTTTGTATGTCCCAGAGAAAGCAAGATGGGATTACCTAAAGAAAAATGCAAACCAGCCGAATATCGGAGAGATTCTGGATGATGCTATAGAAATTCTGGAAAAGGAATACCCCAAACAACTTAAAAATGTCATTCCAAAGATTTATACAAAAATTAACCTGAGTCCAGACGATCTTGCTTACCTCATAAATGTTTTTTCCACCATTGATTTTGGTGATGGACACAAAGGAAAAGATATATTTGGTAGGATCTACGAGTATTTCTTAGGAAAATTCACTGAGGCAGAGGGCAAGAAAGGTGGAGAGTTCTATACCCCAAGAAGTTTGACCAGATTAATAATTGAAATATTGGATGTAAAGGAAGGAAGAATCTTTGACCCTGCCTGTGGAAGTGGTGGCTTCTTCGTCTCAGCCCTTGAAAAACTGGAAAGAGAAGGAAAAGAGAAGGCCCTTCTTTCGATTTACGGTCAGGAGTCTAAAGAGTTTGTATGGAAGATAGCAAAGATGAACCTTGCCATAAGAGGGGCCGAGGGAGATATAAGAGTCGGTGATTCATATCACGATGATAAATTCCCTGATTTAAGGGCCGATTATGTGGTTTCAAATCCACCTTTCAATGACAGTGGCTGGGGTGCAGACAGGGTTAAGGATAATGATCCGCGGTTTAAATATGGCATTCCCGGAGACAACAATGGAAACTATGCCTGGATTCAGCACTACATATACCATCTGGCACCAAACGGAAAGGCTGGATTTGTTATGGCCAATGGTGCTTTATCTGGTGGTGGCATTGAAGGAGAGATAAGAAAAAAGATAATTGAAGATGACCTTGTATATGGTATCATTGCCACCCCAGCCAAACTGTTTTACACGGTATCCTTGCCGGTCTCTCTTTGGTTTTTGAGGAAAGAAAAGCCAGAGCACATGAAGGGAAAGGTTTTGTTTATCTACGCCAAAAAGATGTTCAAGCCCATATCAAGGAGGCAGGTTGTTTTCACGGAAGAGCATATAGCAAAGATGGTTGAAAAATTCAGAATGTTTGAGGCTGGTGAGGACGAGGAAAAGATAAATGAAGTGGGATTTGCCAAGGTAGCCACGATTGAAGACATCAGAAAAAATGGATATGTTCTCACACCCGGCAGGTATGTTGGCATAAAGATAGAAGACGACGGCATACCATTTGAAAAGAAGATGGAAGAATACAGCAAAGAATTAAGCAAATTGCTGGCTGAAGAAGAGAAATTGACAGAGAAGGTAAAAGAAGTGTTCAATGCGTTGGGACTTGATTTATGAAACAAACTCAAAAAGAAAGATATCGTGAGGTGTGGATAATGCTTAAGTTCAAGAAGGAAACAGAATTCAAAGACACGGAAATCGGCAAGGTGCCGAAGGATTGGGAGGTTAACGAATTAGGTCATTTAGCGAATATAAAAACTGGAAAGACAAATGTTCAAGACGCTGCTGAGAATGGAGAGTACCCTCTATTTGACAGATCTGGTGCTCTAAAGAGAAGTAATAAATATTTATTTGATAAAGAAGCTATTATAGTTCCGGGAGAAGGAAAAGATTTCATTCCGAGATATTATACTGGTAAATTTGATCTACATCAGCGAACATATGCTATTTTTGATTTTAGTGAAGAAGTACATCCTAAATATCTTTATTATCAAATGTTTGTTCTAAGATATTACTTAAAACAGTGGGCTGTAGGTTCAACTGTGTTATCTCTCAGATTACCACATTTTAAACAATTGCCTGTTTATTTACCTCAAAAATCCGAGCAATCCCGCATTGCCACTGTGCTTTCGTGGTTTGATGACCTGATAGAGAACAAGAAAAAACAGAACGAAATCTTAGAAAAAACAGCAATGGCGATTTTCAAGTCGTGGTTTGTTGATTTTGAGCCGTTCAAAGATGAAAAATTCGTTTACAGCGAGGAGCTGGACAGGGAGATTCCGAAGGGGTGGGAGGTGAAGCCAATCGGGGATGTAGCGGAGTTTTACAAGGGGTTGTCTTATAAGGGCACTGAAAAACATTATACAAACCCAAATAATGAGTTGAAATATGTATTCATAACTCTAGACAATATTTTGAGAAATGGAGGATTTAAGCCAGAATATACTTGGATAATCAGTAATAGAATAAAAGAGCATCAATTCTTAAAAGAGGATGATTTGATAATTGCAAACACAGATATGACTCAAGAGGCAAAAGTCATAGGTAGCCCCGCAATTGTTGTTTTTCCATATGATTATGAAAAAGATAAGGGTGTGTACTCACACCATATT
>CAZKIC010000128.1:0-2712 GCA_964552785.1 uncultured archaeon | reverse complement strand
AAAAAAAAAGAGAAAAAAAAAAAAAAGGAAATAGACCGTGCAAGATTAAAGAACATAATTGAAGAATCAGATACACCAAAAGAGATCAAAGAGAGGATTTTGAAGGAGATCAAGAATAAACAAGATTTAAAGGAAATGGGGTGGAAAGCAAGAAAGATTGAATCAAAATACAAGGAAAAGCTCGTAGAGGAATTTAAGTTAAAAAACAAGTTTTTTGAAGAGGCAAAGAAAAGAGCAAAGGAGCACGAAGAAAAACTTAGAGGATACAAAAAGAAATTGAAAGAATGTGAAGGTGTAGACTCAGAAGAGTGTAACCAATTAAGGGAACAGGCATTTGAAGACGCTAAAGCTTATTTATCCGAATCAATAGATATGGCTATAAATGCATTAGAAAAAGCAAAAGCGAAAATAGATGGTTCAGAAGGATTAAGCAACGAAACTGCTGAAGAAATAATTGCCAGGATTGATGAAAGAATAGCTCATCTTAATGAGATAAAAACAAATATTGAAGAAGCACAAAACAGGGAAGAGTTAAGAGCTGCTGCTAAAGATCTTGCTAGTGAATGGAAGCAAATAAAATTAGGTGTAAGATATGCAGCAGAGAAACTAAAGACACATAAAACAGGACTTATAATAGAAAGAGCAGAGCATCTTTTGACAAGACTGGACAGGATTATTTCAAAACTTGAAGACAGGGGTGTTGACACATCAGAGCTCGAAGATGAGATATCAGAGATCTCTCTCCTCGTAGAATCTGCAAGAGAGAACTATGACATGTCAAGAGATGTGTTGGCTTCCGACGGAGATAAAAAAGAGAATCTAGAACAAAGCAAAGACTACCTTGAACAGGCACGTGAAGACTTAAAAGAAGCCCATGAGAAAATACAGAAGATATGGAGAACTTTAAAGGTAAAAGCCAAGAACAAGAAAATTGATGTAAGTCTTGACGACGACAATGACGAAGAAACAGAAGTCGAGGTTGAAGAAGAGGAAGAAGAGGAAGAAGTAACTGAGGATACAAACGAAACAGAAGTTGACGACGTCAGTGAAGATAATGACGACGAAACAAATGAAACCAGCAACGATTCTTCAGAAGATTCAGAAGATGAAGATTCTTCCGAAACAAATGAAGATGAGGAGACAAATGAGACAAACACAACACAATAAAACCCTCTTTCTTTTATTTTTTTTGAATAAAAAAGAATTATATTTATATGAAGATTAAATTCTAGAATGATATTCATCCTAAAAATTCTCCACATGGTATTATTCCGTGTGTTAGATTATATACATTTTTGAACCCGTTATTAATTAAGAAATTAGCAACAACCATGCTTCTGTTGCCGGAATGGCAATATAATAGAATCTTCTTATCTTTTTTTAATTCATTCAGTCTTTCAGGAATCTCATTCATCGGAATTAGCTTTGAATTTGGCAATTTGCCTTGCATATATTCCATTGGCGTCCTTACATCTATTATTTCAAATTCTTTATTATCTACAATATTCTTGAATTCCTCACAATCTACCTGTTTAATAGCATTCATGAGTAGTTATAAAGAAATAAGTATTTTTAAGAATAACTAAATTGTGCACATTTCTTATTAGTATTGCACACAGAAGTTATATCTTAACAATCCTTATACCTTCAGGAGTTATTTCGAAAGGATGTATCAATGTGGAATGGTCTGTTTTTCTCATTTTTCTTATAGTTACGGTTCTTTTGAATTCTTCAGAAACAGGAACAAACTCAACTTTAATAACAGCATCAACTAAATACTCAATCATCCCGGAACCACTTAAACCGTCTGAGGTTTCCGGTATTTCTCCGGACATCAGTGTTGTAACACCCATAGATCTTAATTTCTCGGTAAGGCTCATAAGCGCCACTCTGGCTATGTACTTGTCCTGAATAAACATCTCCAATATGGATATAGAATCTATAACAACTCTCTTTGCCTTTATTCTGTCAACAGCAATCGCTATTTTGTCCATCAAATCAACCATGTAATTTTTGGTGATCCTGTTTAAATCCTCCCCTATTGGCTTATCAGGAAATATCGGTTTTATAGAAAGAAAGTTCACTAGTCCTTTCTCCTCGAAAATATCAAAATCCCAGGAAAACATGTGTTTTAGATCCGCTTTTATGTCTTCAACACGTTCTTCTGTTGTTATATAAAGTCCTGACTCTCCCTTGTTTGCGCCGTCGTATATGAATGAAGAACAGAACTGTGTCTTTCCTGTTCCTGTCCTTCCAACAATCAACCCGACAGAACCGGCTACATATCCACCTTCTATAAGTTCGTCGAATCCATGCACTCCTGAAGATACTCTTTCTACCAAGAAACCACCTAATATTTTATTGTCAGAACTCTTATATATAATTTAATTATCAATTTTTGAATAGTTTTTCCATATCTTTCAAATCTATAAGTTCCGCATCTTTGAGTTTTTTGTTCCTGAAGGATTTTGCAAAAATAACGTATTTTTCCTTTCGCTTATTATTATTCCATTTAACGTAGCGCGCTTTTTCTTTGAGTTCTTTCAAGACTTGTTCAGCATTTATTTTGTTTTTCCATTTGCATTCCGCAAAAAGGATCTCTTTTCTGTCCTCATTTATCGCCACAATATCTATTTCCATTTCTTCTCTTTTATTATCTGTTCTTTTATGCCCCCACCACCTTCCTATAAGGGGATATTTCTTACTGTAGAT
>CAZKIC010000127.1:0-2733 GCA_964552785.1 uncultured archaeon | reverse complement strand
GCTTACGGAAATGCCAAATAATCCCTAGTATGTCCTATTAAATCAAAGGTTTCCTAAGAATATATCCACTATGAAGTTGTTTTTTCAAGACTATGGATTTCCCTTTATATATGACTGGCTAACGACTAATCTAACCGGATTTGCCACGCGCCAAAAACTTTGACTTGGTGACAACTCTCTCACCGGCCGATTCATGCGCCTGCCTGCCCCTTTCGGGGCGTGGCAAATTCCGTGTTAAGCGTTTTGTTAGTTAACATTATAATTCAATTAAACGCTAACCTTCTAAAATTGATATGTATTTAGCTTCATAACCTCTATCCGTTTTCTCAAGAGAAAAATTAACTAGTGTACCTTCTAACTCATTAAAGACATCCATGTTTGGTCTTGGATTAATTTGAGAAATATGGAAAAATATTTGCAAAAATGAATGTTCTTTGCATTCAATAAAACCATATCCCTTATCTTTAATTATTTTTGTAATTTTACCATTATAGCGTTGAGAAAAAATTTTGCTTTTAAGTAAATCGTATTTATGCTTCGATAGTTCATTAGGAAAACGATTTTTTTCACCAATAAAATAAAATTTCTTTGCTTCTTCAATTCTACTAGATTCTAATAATTTATTAGCAATAAAATAGCAAGCATCTGCTGTTAATTTTCTATCTTTAGCTCTTCTCGAATTATGAATAATAATCTTATTAAAATACTTTAAAGATTCATCAATGCCATATTTCTCTGAAACAATAACAGCATAATCATACATAACTTTATGTAAAGTATCTAATGCTTGTTTATCTCTTTCTGCTTTATTTATAGCTCTATTAACATAGGATAAAGATTCTTTAATTTTCACATATGCATCATCAATTCTATTATCTCTTAATAGCAATAAGGCCCATCTTCTTAAATTGTCGGCAATAGCTGTGCATGAAATAATTTCATGTTTATAACCTTGTACTGAGGCGTCATCATTAAGTGCTTTTTTTAAATATTCATCAGCTTTTTTATAATTGCCCATTCTTTTCTCAACATCACCTAAAGCGCCTAAAACTGAACCATCATTTGGTGATAAGGATAAAGCCTTTAAAAAATATTTTCTTGCATTTGAAAAAAACCCCCTACGTTTTTCAATATTTCCCCAAACGAACCAAAGTGATGGATCATCTGGAGTAAGTTTAGTGGCTTTTAACATTAATTCATTAGCTCTTTCATAATGACCTTCATCACTTTCTACTACTGCCCAATTACGATAAAGACGCGGAAATTTTGGAGCAATCTCAACCGCTCGCTTAAAAGCATCAACAGCGGAAAAGTAATCATTCATTTGGTGTTTTTGATAAGCGGTTAAAGCCCAAGCCGCTGCAATTCTTTCTTCATCAGTTTCAGCGCCCAAATCGTGTAAAGAATACCTATAAGATCTAGTTGCTCGGACAGCCTCTTCAATTTTATTGCTGACTAATTCTAATCTCGACTTAATGGGTTGGAGTATTTCAGGCTTTTCTCGAAGTTTACTTTTTAAATAACCAAGTGTTAAAGGCAACAAAGAATAACTTGTAATTAAAGTATTATCATCCCTTTTCCTTTGTTCAGGAATTATTAAAGAAGCAAGTGATAACTCTTTTAATGCCTGATCAAGCCTAATAGTTGAAAGATTTGAAACATGAGTAAGAACTCCTCTAGTCATAGATGTATCACTTGCTGAAAGACAATGTAATACCAATTTAGAATCTTCCGATAATAAATTCTCATAAATATGATCAAAACAAAATTTAGATATATCTCCCGAACTAGATGACAAATTTTCAATTAATTGCTCAATATCTTTCCCAAGTGCTACCTGTCCTAATATCCATTTTATTGTAAGAGGATATCTTGACATTCTGACCGCATATTTATCTAAAATATCGTCGGATGAACTATATAAAGAGGAAATACCCTTTTCTCTTGATATAATACGTATAAGATGAATAGCATCTCTTTTGTTCATTTCTTTTAATGGATAACGTCTTTCAATTTCCCCTAGGCCCATTCTACTAGTTATCAACACCTTATTAGGCCGTGGAATGTTTTTAATAAATTCAATAATTCTTTCATCCTCAATTGTTTCAAGATTGTCTACAACTAATAAAATACCTTTACTACTTTCATTGAATATTAATTCAATATATTCTTCTTTTAAATTTAAATTATTATTAATAATATAATACCAACCAAAAACAGATAAAATACTATCTATAATTTCCTCATAATTTTTTATACTAGAATCTAATGGTTCAATTCCTGTCAATGTTAATTTCTCTTCTTTTGCACTAATCCAAACCAATGCTTCAAAAGGTATGCTTTCCATTTTTAATAAAGAATAGCATAATTGATGTGCTAACGCAGTTTTTCCAACGCCTCCTGCTCCAGTTATAGTAATAACTCTATCCAAATCAGATAATATTAATGCTTTAATTTTTTTCAAATCTTCTTTTCTACCTATAAAGCCACCATCGGCTTCATAATCTAAAGGTGGTAGGTTGTGAAGTATTGGAGATTTAATAGTACTATCAAAGAAAAAGTCAGAAGGAATATGTATGACAACAGTTTCAGGATTGTCTTTAATACAGTCTAAAGTTGTTCTGAGTTCATCTCCATGCTTACCTAATATTTTTAAAAACTCTGATGAGATATCAATCAATGAAACCTTTGAAGTAATCTTATAGACCCAAAATGTGGTTGTTGAAACGGAAG
>CAZKIC010000126.1:0-2752 GCA_964552785.1 uncultured archaeon | reverse complement strand
GGTTACGGACAGACAATATCCCAGCCTTATATTGTGGCTTTGATGACAGAACTCTTAGAACCAAATAAATCAGATATTGTGTTGGAGATAGGCTCTGGTTCTGGATATCAGTCAGCAATATTATCAAAACTCGTTAAAGAAGTAGTTTCATTGGAAATAATAAAAGAGTTGGCAGAGTTTTCTTCAAGAAATCTTGAGAATTCAGGAATAAAGAATGTGAAAGTATTCCACACAGACGGAACACTGCCTTTTTCTAAAGAAGAGATGTTCGACAAGATAATAGTCACTGCAGCAACAAAAAATATTCCTGTGTCATGGGTCAATCAATTGAAAGATAATGGATTATTAGTTGTACCTGAAGGAAACTCAAATGTACAAATACTTAGAAAGTACAAGAAGAAGAACAAAAAACTCGTATTATTGAAAGAGTATGGGGCGGTATTTTTTGTCCCTCTTAGGACATTGATTTAATTTTTGATTCTGTCTATATCAATATCCTTGTCTATCATACTCTGTGTTGCTCCTTTCTCATTAAGATATTTTGAGCCTTTTCTAATACCGTAAGGTATCTCTGCAGGACTCTTCATCTCTTCAATAACAATCTGGCATATTCTTTGTCCGGGATATAGTTTTATTGGCAATACTCCTACATTTGCTATCTCCAAAGTCAGATTGCCTTTAAATCCGGGGTCTACATATCCTGCAGTAGCATGAACCAATAATCCTATTCTCCCAAGAGATGATCTTCCTTCCAATCTTCCTATAAGGTCATTAGGAATTTCAACATACTCCTTAAGAGACGCCAGTGCAAATTCTCCGGGATGCAATATGAACGGCTCATTAGTTTCATGAAGTTGCGTATATTCACAATCTGTGATTTTCTCACCATTAACAACATAGCTGCTTAATTCTTTATCCTCATAATTCAAAGGATCAATAACAGAATGTTTGCTGTGTTTAAACAATCTAAATTTATTCCCTAATCTCAGATCAATAGAACTTGGCCCTAATTGCGTTTCAAGATCCAATGGTTTTATTATCAGATCTTTTTTTATTCTTTCTTTTAAGTCTCTGTCAGACAATATCATAAGCCCCACCCTCAGACATCTTCCATAATAGTTGTTTTTTTGAATAAGCTCTTCTTTTTCTTAGACTCTTCTTCTTTCTTTTGTTGAGCCCATACAGGCTTCATTTTCTTGTCTAAATTATATATATCTGTTTTCTTGTCTCCGATACCGCATGTATTACCAACACCAATAATAAGAATTCTTTTGTTTTTATTCTCTTTAACTATCTCTTTTACTGTATCAGCCAATTTTGGCAATGCTTTGAATATTTCTTTTTTCATAGGTATTGAGGCTTCTTCAGGAGACATCTTTACAACAACACCATCTAAAGGTATGTCTTTCTTTACCGCAACATCCTCTATTTTATATCTTGTTGTTCCTATACCTCCCATCATAACTCCCACACCTTGTGCTATCTTGCCTGTTTTCTCACCTTCCAGTTTTGCAGCAGCATCCACTGTTATTATGTGATTGATTTTGTGTTTATTGACTGCTTTTTCAACAGCAAGACCCATTTTTCCAAGAGCGGCTCCTGGCCCATCTGCCTTCATTACCCATACTTTAACCCCGTTTATTTTCTCCTCGCTTACCAGGACTTCTTTAGCATACTCTTTGCCGTTTTTCTGTTTTAGTGATGAAGCTAATAAAGGCCCTATGGCATCCCCTATAGGGATATTATCAGAGAATGCTTTTGTTGCTTTAACTTGAGCTCTTGCAATCTCCATCAACATAGGCATTGACATTTGTAGTATCATAGCCAACTGCAGATTATTTGTCTTTTTTATTGTTAATATGTAATGCCTGACGACTTTGAATATTTGATTTGTTCCCAGAGCACCCATTAATGTGAATTTGAGATCTTTTCTTTCTTCTTTTGTGAATTTAGCAGGAGCAAGTCTTTCAACAACATAATCAAATCTCCTTTCACTTTGGTCCATTATATGATCTATCTTTTTGACTATACCATAAGGATCTAGATCAACAGGAAAAGATATGAAAAAATCCATAAAATTATCCAGAAGCTCTTTTTTTATTTTATCGGTCTTTCCTAATTTCTTTAAAGCTATTTTTTTTGTTTTTTTGGTGTATTCTTCCAGTTCTTTTAACTGGGCTTCCAACTTCCATATTATCTGATTCATGTAGATCTTAGGATATAAGAACATCAATAGGAAGAATATTAGTAATGACCAAAAACTATTGTCTCCACCTATAAAATTTTCAACAATCATTTGACCCCTCTTTAGAACATTTACTCCTTAATTTAGTTTAAAAGAAATCTTTATATAGTTTTATATATGATGGTTTAAATCGGTTTAACAAGGGATAATGATATGTTCGGTGTGTCGACCAAAAGTGCTGGTCTTCCAAGCTTTTACAAAGCTTGAGCAAAGGGCGACTTCGCTATTTCATAGCTTAGTCACCTTGTATCGACAACACCCATCCATGAATATAGTCTTTGTTGTTCTTTTCTTTCCCACGGTTTCTAATTAGATACATATTGTAATCTATTAGAAATGAGTGACTTCAGTCGCGTAAGTTTTCTTTCTTTTCTTACAAGAAAAGAAAGGCGTAGTTATTCTGTTCTAGTAATACACTAACTTCTAAAATAAATATAGTTTTTTTCTCCCGCGGTTTTGAACTCTCAAAAGAGTTCGAAAGCCTTGAACTCCGTGAAAGGAGTCTTT
>CAZKIC010000125.1:0-2775 GCA_964552785.1 uncultured archaeon | reverse complement strand
GATATATATACAGATGTATTCCAATTGTTTCTTATTTTCATAGGAGGCTTATTGATGGCTTTTTATCTATTTGATGATGGTGTGTTTAATACAGTTACAACATTACCATCCAAGTATTTTGACGGTTCTGGTTACGGTTACTTATTTCTTGTTGGTCTTGTGTTGTTTTTAATACCGATTTTGTTTGTCCGTATAGACTTGTGGCAACGGATTATCGCATCAGAAAACACCAAGTCAGCCAGAAATGCTTTCTTTTTTGCAGGTATATTTTCGTTTCTATTTTACTTTTTGTTTACCACAATAGGCATGAACTCAAAGTCTCTCGGTGTTTCAGACAGTTCTTTTGCGTTTTTTACTCTTTTTAATGAACTTGGCGGTATAACTAGAATTATTGTCATTATTTCATTTTTTGCGGCAGTCATGTCTTCTGCTGACACTATTTTAAACACGGCAACAATAAGCTTTTCTAGAATTCTGAACAGCGGTCTTTGGGGGATGTATTATAAAAGAAGATCAGGAGATAAGAAATTGCTTTCATTAATAAAGATATATTCTTTATTTATATCATTATTCTCTGTTCTGCTTGCAGTTCTATTTCCAAAGATTATCGATTTATTAGTAGCCTCTTTTTCCATATTATTGATACTGACTCCAACAGTATTTGCTTTATTTTTTGATAAGAAGCCAAATTCTTCGGCATCTTTTTATAGTATGTTGTTCGGTCTTTTGACTTTCTTTTTCAGCTTCCGCTATATACCTAAGGAGGCATTTGCCCCAAGCATTTTGGTTTCTTTCTTAGTTTATTATGTAGTCTATAAATTCTCCAAAAATTCAGACTCTAATTGATTTACATCGTTGGCTTTCAAAGACATAGCTTTTAAAGCGTCCACGCGTGCTTTGACATATAGACTTCTTCTCTATAAGTCGTAAACAGAATTACTGGCTCATAAGCTACTCCTTCAACCGATGCTCCGTTGATGCGCAGACGACATTCAGACATTCGTCTGAAGTCCCCTATCCGGTTTAATTGGTTAAAAGAAATAAAGGCTCATAAGCTACTCCTTTAATCATCTTTAATCATACTGGGACGGCTTAATCATTGCCATAAACTTACAACTATATTCTAAAGAGACTACGAATGAAATGAGGTATGTCTCATCTGTTTTTGGGATTATAACCCTTTTTACAAAAAGGGCATTGGGACGGCTTAATCATTGCCATAAACTTTTTACACAAACTTTTTACCAAAGTTTGACCAAAACCATGATATACCTCGCTACGCTCGTAATCATTAAAACTTTTTACCAAAGTTTGACCAAAACCATGATATACCTCGCTACGCTCGTAATCATTAAAACTTTTTACCAAAGTTTGACCAAAACCATGATTATATTTGTTCGGGTTTTAATTTAAAATATTTGGTGTTTTTTTGGATTATGTTTTTCAGAACGACTTATACTTTTATATTCTCCTGAATACAATAATAGATTAAAGTATATTTGATTGGAGGTAGATTATATGGGTTTGGTAGGACAGACTATTGAGCTTTTAGCAGTGACGTTCATGTCGTCTTTATTGCTGATTATAATGGGTCTGGTTTATTTCATGATTACACTTTGGACTGTAAAAACAGGAGCAAATTTATTAGGTTTAAGCCCAGACCACAGCTGGACCGTATTCAGCGCTTCTTTAATAGCCGGAGCCAGCATGATCGGTTCAAGTATTCACAAGAATTAAAGAGTTAAGAGAAAAAAATCTTTACTTTCTCTTTTAGTTCTTCTACTTTTTCATATCTTCCTAATGTTGTATATTCCATGAGTTTCTCTGCTATTATTCTGTTTATGTCTTCCTGAAGATCTCTTTTTGCCTTTTCAGCGTACGGTTTTACATATTCTATAATGGCTTTTACATTTTTATAGGATTCTTTCTCAAAATATCTTATGAGTTCTTCTTTTATTCTTTCCAGATATTGCTCGTATATTCTTTCTCTTAGTTCGATTTCTTCTTTTGTTTCTTCTTTTCCGGGGTTCCGTATTCTGTATATATCTAGGATCACATCTGCAAATGGATATTCTCCTTTTTCTAGGGATGCCTCGGCTTTTTTATAAACTTCTTGTTCATTTAGTCCGTCTATCATATCAACTCACCATGTATTAATAATCTATCGTGCCCATTCAGGATATTCGTGATTATTTCTTGTTTGTTGAGGCACCGGATTTGATCTTATATTTGCGCCGGGCATTGTTCTTTGGTTTGTTCTTCCAACCCATGAAGGGTATTCTGAGAAAGAGGTTCTTTGTCTTGTATGGACGTTTATACCCGAATAATCCCTTCTCATATTGACATCTGTCTGATATAAAGTATTATCTATAAATCTGTTTCCTGTATGAGCGAATCTTGATGTTCCTGTCGAGTATCTCATAGATGCTCTCCATGTTGACATGTGTTCATTACCCTGAATTCTTGCGTATCTTACCCCGACATAATCATTTACCCATCCTGCTCCGACTCTGTTCGCGAGGCTGTTTAGTTCTCTTCCGTGGGTGTATGCATAATATCTTGGGTGGCCTTGTTCTGTGACACTAAATCCTGCCCTTGAACCGGATCCGCTGTCTACATAAATATTAAAACTGAAATGATTTCCTGCTTCTGCTGTGTTTGCTACTAGGCTAAAAAAACTCAGCACCAAAAACGCACCAAAAACGCTGTTTTTTAATTTCATATTAATCCTCCATGTTTATACGAATAACTTTATATACTTTATATATATTAGTC
>CAZKIC010000124.1:0-2792 GCA_964552785.1 uncultured archaeon | reverse complement strand
CCTGAACCCGGTGTAACTAAAGAAGGGAAAGTGGTGTTCAAACAAGGAAAATACATAGAAACCAAGGTGGTTGAAACAAACGACATCTCTGTTATTAGTAATATTATAGAAGATGAAAAATTTATTCCAAAATCAATTCAATTCTATAACATACCACAGCCCTTGAAAAGCCACATTATTGACAATATCAGCGGACTGAAAGAAATGGTATTAAAGGCGAAAGAGATACAACAAATGAAGGAGAAAGGCGTAAAAAATCAAAAAAATGAACCAGAAAACTAATCATGACTCAATAACAATAAATTAGCCAGAAAAGCCTCCAACTGGACATCTTCTGAACCACCTTCTATTATTCTGTATTCTGCTTCGCCAAGTTTGTCCAGAAGTTTTGCTTTTATTTTATCGTCAATATCGAGATTGAATATTTCTTTATGAATTGCCTTTATTACATCTGTTCCTGACAAACCCCTGTCGAGCATTATCTTTGAAAGGTACTTCCTTGCCGGCAGGAATTCTCCAGACAAAGCGTAATCTAAAAGTTCTCTGACTTCTTTTGGTTTTAAAAATGAAGCTATTTCATAAACCTTCTCTTCTGTTATTTTATTAGAGGTAATGGCAACAGATTGTAATATGTTAACGGCATTCCTCATATCTCCCTCAGAAACATCCAATATAGCATCCAAACCCGATTTCTCAAGTTCCAATTCTTCTGTTTCTGATATCTTTTTCAGCTGGTGAGATATGTCCTCTTCTGATATTGATTTAAATCTAAAGATGGCACATCTGCTTTGTATTGGAGGTATTATTTTAGATGAGTAATTGCAAGACAAAATAAATCTTGTTGTGTTTGTATATTTCTCCATTGTTCTTCTCAATGCCTGCTGAGCCTCTGTAGTTAATGCATCACTTTCATCAAGAAATATCAACTTAAAAGGGGCATTTAACGGCTTTACCCGGGCAAAATCTTTTATCTTTCCTCTTACTATGTCAATCCCTCTTTCGTCGGAAGCATTCATCTCCAAGAAATTGTTCTGCCATTCCTCTCCATATAACTCTTGTGCCAAAGCTAATGCAGAAGTTGTCTTTCCTACACCTGCAGGTCCTGCAAAAAGCAAATTAGGAATATTTTTTTCCTTAACAAATGCCTTCAACCTTGAAGTTATAAATTCGTGCCCTACTACTTCATCCAGAGTTTTTGGGCGATATTTCTCTGTCCATATCTCATTTACATCCATAACTTATAAGTAGAATGAAAATAATAAATAATTATGTTTAATCTTAAATTAAATATTGTTGTTATTTTATTGTTACTGTCTGCTACTACTTATGGAGATACTCTGATAGAACAGCTTGAAAAAGGAGATAAAAACGTCGAGTCTATGATTCTCGAATCTACAGGTATTGTGGGAGTTAATTTAGGGGAAGGAGTAAACAAAATATTTATTAATATTACCTGCCCTCAAAACAGTGAAAACCAGAAATTTGATTTAGAAAGTAAAGATGTAAATTTAGTAAAAGATGATAATGGAAATTACATATGTAATGTAATTGTTGACAACCCTCCGGATTATTTGGAAAAGATAGTAAAAGGAAAGATATACATTAATGCTACACATACTTACGATCTGAAAAGTTCATATGATATGCCTCAAGAATATGTAAAATACACCCAACCAACAAAAAACATACAAAGCAATAGCTCTTTATTCAAAGAACTAGCAACAAAAATAACTGATAATTCAAAGGATGATTTTGAGAGAATAGCAAAACTTGCAATATGGGTCAATAACTACATGACTTATGATCTCTCGTATCAGGATAAGAATTATGATGCTATCTACGCTTACAAACAAAAAAAAGGTGTTTGTTCAGAATACACTACATTATATCTGGCTCTTGCAAGATCTATAGGGATCCCTTCAAGATATATATCTGCTTACGCTTACGGAGATTATGGATGGGAAAGACACGGATATGCAGAATCGTACATAGGAGGGAAATGGGTTCCTGTAGATCCTTTGTGGCTACAGGTCGGATATTTGGATGCCACACACATAAAATATGGATACTATACAGACAATCAAGTATCCCATAATATAGTTGCAAGAGGAACCTCTCTAAGAGATATCTCGTGGAGAAAAGACGAGTATAATTTTGAAATAAAAAACATTACATTTGATGAAGGGATGGATTACGAATTAAACTTAAGTCTTGAAAAATATCATAAAGGCGATACAGGAGTTGTATACTTAAAGATTAAATCTGATGAATACATGGTTCCAGAGATCATATTAAGCGAGTGTTCTGGTTCTCCTAAAGTTGTTTTTATTGATGAACCTGAAAAAGAGATTATATTGAAAAGTGGAGAAGAAAAAATAATAAAATGGAAATTTAAAATTAATGAAGAATTGGATGATAATAAGATCTATACCTGCCCATTAACTTTAAATTCAAGAAGTCTAGCTACAAAAACAATTGATGTTGTTGTTGATACATCAAAAGGAATAAAATATGCAACAGATGGTAATAGAACATTCCTTGAGAGAATAGAAAGTTGGCTCGATAGAATAATTAGGTGGTTAAAAAGTTTGATTTAATTTTATTACATGATATCATCTTCGAATCTTTTTTTTAGATATTTCATTAACACAAAATCAGAAACCAAGAACATTATGAGTCCTATAACTACAACGGATATGCTTCTAAATGGTTTATCTTGAGGTAATTTAAGGACGAATGCAAATGTTATACCAAATATAAATAAGAAAAGCATTATCCATAAAGCCCTGTAC
>CAZKIC010000123.1:0-2793 GCA_964552785.1 uncultured archaeon | reverse complement strand
GGATACAATGTATCTTTCTATAACTCAACCTCTTTTTTGGGAATAAACCAGACAAACTCTTCAGGATGGGCATCTTTCACATATAATGACACTTCTGTTGGTTTGGAGAATATAACTTGTAATATAACAAACTCTTCTTTATTATATTACAATGTTTCAACTAATAATGAAAGAAAAGAGTTATTGGATACAAGAGCGGCGGGATCAGACATAACTCCTCCATATATCTTAAATGGAAATTACGGACTAAATACTTCTTTAATATATAAAGGAGAGACTGTATTAGCATATGCACAATGGAATGAAACAATAGGCGATTCAAAGATATTGTTTAATTCGACCTCATCTGCATTAAAGTCATATGATGTCTCAGGACCATATACAAACAATTGGACCAATTACACCATCTCTACTAATTACTCATGGACCGTAGGAAAACACTATATAAAGATTAATGCTTCGGACCAGCTTAACAACTGGAACAACACATTGGATTATCTCATATTAGATGTTTACGGTTACAGCAACATTACATGGATATCCCCTTCAGGAAATCAAGATAGAGGGACATTAACTTTAAAGTGTAGAGTCCAGGATAAAGATTCTGGAGAACCATTGGAAGGTTATTTAGTAACATTCTTAAATGAGAGTGGTTTGCCGTTGGTAGGGGGAATTGGTGCTACAACAAACACAACAGATTCTTCAGGATACGCTACATACACGTTCAGCACCTCCTCTTATAATGTCGGACCACAATTATTTTACTGTCTTATTTATGATTCTGGTTACTATACAACAAGCAAAGATAAAGCCAACCAAACAATAACTCTTTACGGAACTTTAAACACAACAATAATTAATCCACCAAATGCGAGCCAATACAACAGAGGAGATTCCTTATATTTCAATTCAACAACAAAAGATGAGAACGGAAATGTGGTAACTCCAACATCTGTAAGATGGTACAATTCCTCAAATAATATCGGAAACCAAGAGAATATAAGTTATACCATACCTATAGACCAGCAATTTGGATTAAATATGTATTATATTGAAACATCAAAACAATATTATCACAACGGAACAAATAATGTTACATTAGATATAAAAGTTAGTGGTTTTGCAGATGTAAACATGACATTGCCTTTGCCTTTAACAGAATACACACAGGGATCTACAGTAAGACTGCATTGTAATGTCTCCGATAATGTTACTTCAGAAAGTGTGTTCAATCATACGGTAAGTTTTTATGTTTACAACACAACCAATGAATGGACTTTAGGAACAAACAAAACAAACTCATCAGGTATTGCAACATATGACTGGTTTGTTGATACATCTACTTATGATACGGGAATATACTATCCAAAATGTAACATAACAGATGATATTGATAGCGGTTATAACGCAACATTAAATAACGAGTCAAACACAACTGTGAACATAACAGCAACCTCTATAACCGGCGTCTTGGAAGTTTCATTAATAACCCCTCCTATTGGAACAGTAACCAATATAGCTAAAGACAGGAACCTTACAATTAATGCAACAGTAACATGTACAGGAGGAGATTGTGGTATTGTTACAGGAGAAGCGAGATACAACGGAACTGCTATAAGTAAAGTTATAGGAGATACTCCATTCTATATAAATGACGGACTGAATAACCCGAGATCTTGTGGCACTATGAATCAAAATGATCAGTGCAATTTATCATTTGTGGTTAATGCAACCGGCGCTTATGGTTCATTGTGGAATATAACAGTTTATTTCACTGGTGCATCTACATTAGATAATGAAACAGAAACAGCACAGGTAAAAATTGACTATGTCTTAATATTCCAAGTATCTCCTGATATCCTTGATTCATGGTATGAGTATCCTGGAGACGACTTTACAAATTACGATACATCTCCGCCATCAGGATCGTTGTTGCCTAGTTCAAGCAACAATAAAGGAGCAGTAACAATATATGCTAATTTATCATCTAATTCATCAGATGCAAATGGAGGATTATGGATCAAAGGAACGAATCTGACAGCAACCCCTAATAATGGTTATGTTATTCCTGTGGAAAATGTAACCTATTGTACAGGAACGCAAAACAATTACCCTACACCAAATTCTGCTTCAGCATGTTTAACAGATCCTTCATATAATTTAGACTATAGTTACAGACAAATATTAAGTTCAATGTCATCAGGTTCAGGACAGCCTTTAACATTATTTATAGACATTCCTGCTGTGGCATTTGACCAATACATAGGCAACGTGACTTTAATGGTTAACGGAACAGGTGTATAGATTTAAATAAATAAAAAATAATGGTGTTTTCATGAAGAAAGAAACATATTTTGGAAGAATTGGTTGCATGTTGAGTTCCTTTTTATGTCTGATATTTTTAACAGGATTAGTTAATTCCTCATATATAGGAAGTATATACACAACAAAAACAATTACTCTAAACCCCGGAGAGCAAGAACTGGTAAAAATATCAATGTTCAATATGGGCCACGAAACAACAGAAATTGATTTAAGTGTTGTGAGTGAAATATACAGTTCTTCTTACGGTAAAGATCTTAATGTTTATTTTTTGGATAAAGACTTAAACCCCATAACAAAACTCAATCTTCCTCCAGTTCAAGAAACAAAAACACCTTCTTCAGACAACGAATGGGTTTTGCAGCCGGATGGAAAGTCGTACATACCTTCATTTCCTTTTTATGTTGCAATTAGTGCGATAAATAAACCCACATATGCTAGAGACAACTATAATCTAATAATATCTGCAAA
>CAZKIC010000122.1:0-2817 GCA_964552785.1 uncultured archaeon | reverse complement strand
CAAACTTATTATTATTTAAATTTACCCAAAAGGTGTTCAATATGAAAAGATTCATTATATTAAGTGTTTTCGTCTTAATTGCAATAAGTATTGTAGGATATTCTTCTCTTGACAAAAATATCGGATACCACTTATTAAGCCAGATATCCGGAGACGGACAAAATTCCGTAGACAAAGACAACAACGGAATAATAGATTATTCAGAGGAATCAAATCAGTCAAATCACACAAGAGCAGACTTCCAAGAAATAACAGACAACGGAGCTATAACAACTAACAGCATAACTGTAAATGGTTTAATATCAACAGGAGACATCACGACACCAACTATTAAAACACAAAACAATCAGACAATTTTATTGCCACAGAATAATGCAGGCGGTAAAGAAGGCGGCCAGTTAAGATTCAACGGAGCAGGAACAAACAGATATTTCTATATTGATAATTGGAATGGAGATTATAGACTAGTTACAGAAGACGACAGCGGAGAAAGTGTTAAGTTCACAGTAACAAATACAGGAAATGTAGGAATAGGAAAAACAAACCCTTCAGAAACTTTGGATGTAAATGGGAATATAAAGACACAGAGCATTGTGTTTCCTGATGGAAGTGTCCAAACATCCACGGAAATAATATCTTTGAATAAACAGAGAGAGATAGTAATGAAGAACACATATAACTGTTACGTAAATGGAGAACACCAGAAAGACAGACTTATAGGATGGTACAATATATGCCCCAAAGGATATTATCTTGTTGATTGCGAGTTTTCAGGAGATATTCCAAAATATGAAGGCTGGATGCTTACAGACTGGACCTTCTGGGGAGGCCCGAGCAACGGTTTAGCAGAAGGTGGCGCAGGATGGGTATATTGGACCGCTTACAACCCAGATACAGAAGGCGAGCCATCAAATTTCCAGGATTTTCCTGATGGATTTAAAAGAATATATCACAATTATGATGACGGAAAAGGACAGGGTGCATGTATGTTGGTTTACCAATTACCAGATTCTTCAACATCCTGTGGCACTGTTTTAAAGCCTAAAGGAACCTATACCCTTGCTGCAAGATGTATAAAAGTTGGTTAAATAAGATAAAAAATATAAGACAGAATTTACTCAACTTTATGAATTTCTTCTCATCTCTCCATACAAGCCTTTACCAAACCAACAAACAAAGGATGCGGGTTTAAAGGTCTTGATTTTAACTCAGGATGAGCCTGGGTTGCTACAAAATATTTGTGGTCAGGAATCTCTAAGAACTCCATCAATTTCCCGTCAGGAGAAGTCCCGGAAAACAATAATCCATTATCCTCCAATATTTTTTTGTATTTTGTGTTTACCTCATATCTATGTCTGTGTCTTTCAGAAACTTCTGTTTTCTTATATAAATTGTTAACTATAGACCCTTTCTTAAGAACTGCAGGATAAGCCCCAAGACGCATAGTTCCTCCTTTATCTTTTATTGTTTTTTGGGATTCCATTATATGGATCACAGGACATTTTGTTTTTTCATCTGCTTCTAAAGTATGAGCATCTTTGAGATTTGCAACATTTCTTGCAAACTCAACTACTGCTAATTGCATCCCATAGCATATTCCTAAAAAAGGAACATTATTTTCTCTGCAATATTTTATTACATTTATCTTCCCTTCTATCCCTCTTGATCCGAATCCTCCGGGGACTATAACTCCTTTAACATCATTTAATGCTTCTCCTACTTGTTCATATTCTAAGTCAGTTGTGTCTACCCATTTTAACTCAACATCAGTCCCTAGTTTAACTCCTGAATGAACTAAGGCTTCCTTTATGCTGACATAAGAATCTTTTAACAAAGTATACTTCCCAGTTATTGCTATTTTTATCTTGCTATCATTTTCCAAGTTTTGTTTGTTTTTCTCAACGAACTCAGACCAATTTTTTAAATTTGGCTTTTTGTGAGGCAGATTGAGATGCCTTTCTATAGATTCTATTAGGCCTTCTTCTTCAAAGAACAAAGGAGCTTCATAAGTGGATTCTAAATTCGGATCACTTATAACGTCTTCCACTCCGCACTGCAGCCTTATTTTCTCTTTTGTTCTCTTTTTTAATTTCTTTTTGGAACGGCCAACAATTATGTCTGCTGTAATACCCAAACTTAATAATTCTTTCACGGTGTGTTGCGTAGGTTTTGTTTTTTGCTCCCCAACAACATCAACAACCGGAACTAAAGTCAGATGTATGAAAACAAAGTCATCAGAATTTCCTTCTTTGCTCATTTGTCTTATTGCTTCTATAAAAGTCTGGCTTTCTATATCGCCTACAGTTCCTCCTACTTCTGTTACAATAATATCTGCGTCAAACTCCTTGCCAACATTTTTAATCCAGTTTTTTATCTCTCCTGTTACATGAGGTATGACTTGGACCGTCTTTCCCAAATATTCTCCACGTCTTTCTTTTTCAAGAACCGTTTGAAATATTTTTCCAGATGTCAAAGAATTAATATTCTTTAGGTCCATATCAAGGAATCTCTCATAATTCCCTAGATCCATATCACATTCTGTTCCATCATCAAGAACAAAAACCTCTCCATGTTCTATGGGATTCATAGTTCCTGCGTCCACATTAAGATAACCATCAATCTTAATTGGAGCAACTTTATAACCTCTGGCTTTGAAAAGCATTGATATTGAAGAAGATAAAATACCCTTACCCAGACCAGAAAGAACTCCACCAGTTATAAAGATGTATTTTCTTCGTTTCATGATTAAAATATAGGTTTTGGAAGCTTTATAAAGGTTCAACAGGAGCCTATGATAAGTTTTAAATATTATAAAAA
>CAZKIC010000121.1:0-2826 GCA_964552785.1 uncultured archaeon | reverse complement strand
ATATTAATTATTTTGGTTTTCTTACATATATAAATTATCCAAAAACAATAGTTATACGAAGAAATATTTTTGTTGATTTTGCTGTATTAGTTAAAAATATAATCTTATCTTTTTAGATATTCAACAACTTTGGAGAATGCGGGCCTTGTTATTAAAACACCAGAAAGCACACCTATTATTGTTGTAAATGCGAAACCCTTTACATTTCCTGCCCCAACACTAAGCAACGGAAGCATAGCACCTCCTGTTGTGGCGGCAGCAGCAAATATTATGAAGAATGCTCTTTTTAATCTGCTTTTTAAATTACCAGTTTCTTTTTTCTTGCTTTCGTCCAAAATAACTATCTGGTCATCTATTCCAGACCCTATTGCTGCAACTATACCTGCTATTGCCGGCAAGTCTATGGTCCAACCAACCAAACCAGCAAAACCAAAGATAATTAAAACTTCAGTTAGGGATGTTAATATCATAGGGCCGACAAACTTTAGCTCTCTATAAACAATAAACAATATTATTGAGACTGTAATGATTGCGGCGAGAATGGAATAAAGAGCAACATTAATAAATCCCTGGCTTAAAGAAGGGGATATTTCACTAAATTCTTCTATTTCTATTGCGGTTGGCAAAGCACCAGATTCTAAAATTGCTTCTAACTGCCTCATTTTGTTTAATGCATCTTCTTTTGTTTCTCCAGGACCCGATATACTTATTGTTGTTTGAACAACACCTTTTAATCCTGAAGATATTCTTAGAGAGTCAACTAATTTATCATCTAAGTAGAAGTCTATGTTGCTGCTTAAGTATGTTCCCCCAGAACCACCATCTATACCTATATCTTTTGTGACTTTTGCGAATCTTTCTGCGGCTTCTCTTGTCTCAGTTATCCTGAACTGGAACTGCCACTGATTTCCTTGGTTGTATACCTGGCTTCCCTGAGCAGACTTGTCAATATTAACTATATCTTCTCCTTTTAAGACAAGAGCATCTAGTGTTATTAGGTTATCTTGAATATTGTTTACTTTTATTGTGATCCCATCAATCTCTATAGTCTTATTTACTTCAAGGGTTTGATTATTGTAATAAAAAATGCCGTCTTTTTTCTCAAATATATAGTCTTTTCCGTTTATTTTCAATATTCCTTTTTCTTTTTCAAAGGTTACGTTTCTTTGTATGTATCCTTCAAATTTCCCCTGCTTCTCCAGCAGGTCTTTCAATTCTTCTTCATTTGCCCCGGCAATCTCTAATTGAACATACCACTTTCCGTCTATATTTACTTTTCTGATTATGTTTTCTTTCAATCCGAAAGAGGATATCCTTGTGTTCAAAACACTTATTACTTTATCCGCGGATTCCTGAGAAGAATCTTCCAGACTAATCAACGCCCTTATACCCCCACTTAAATCAAGACCTTTTTTTATCCTTGTGTTTATGTCATATGTTCCGTCTTCAGAGGCAACAAATGTTGGTCCAATCGCGATAACACTTAATATGATCACTATTAATGTAAATATTATTCTTGGTTCTTTTACAAATCTTTTTAGTTCGTTGTTCACTTTCTATTCACCATATAACTTTTTAATATACCTACATTCTGCAACCATGTGTAAGGTATGTCTGCTGTAAGTCCAAATATCATTACTAAAGCGATTTGTTGTAAGCCAGGAACGCCTGAGATGAAATACATTACAGTTACAGCTCCTATTGATGTTAGGCTCATAGTCATTCCTGTTTTTATGGAACTCACAATTCTTTTATCTAATGGTCCTTCTTTATTTTTTAATACTCTTGTGGATAGTAATATATCTGTATCTATTGAATAACCTATCAATATTAACAAACCTGCGAGAGAGGATAATGTCAACGGTATTTTAAAAACGTTCATCAAGAATACGGCAGTTATTATATCAGATACAGATGCCAACAAAGCAGCTAAAGATGGGACAAAACTCCTGAACATCACAAATACCACAAGTGCTATAATTATATACGCGATAATTATGGCTCTTATTCCCTGCTTCCAGAACTCAGAACCTAATGCCTCGCCAATTTTCTGGGAACTTATTCCTTTTATAGATATATTGTTTTCAGTTAATATATTGGTTAGGTCTTCTTTCTCAATGTTTTGTTTTGTATTTATTATTAGATAATTGTTGCTTGTCTTTTTAATTTGTACTTCTTCGTTAGTCAAAGATTCTAAAGAAGATTTGATTCCGTCTATGTTGTCTATGTCATTTTCCACTTCTATTATATATTGTGTCCCTCCAGAAAAATCAATACCTTTTTTTACAAAACTTCCTGTTTGATAATAGTTGTAGAACAATCCACCAATAACACTAAAAAGCAGGATGAAAGATATAATCATCCCTGTTTTGTAATGTTTTACCATTTTTTCAAGTATAGAATCAATATTCATATTCATACCGTTTTTGTTTTATATTTTTATTTCAGAAAATATCTTTATATATGTTTTGATTGCGTTTTCTTAGAAAGAAAGATGATATGGGAAATGATAAGCTTAGAAAGCTTTTCTCATTTCCATCATCTTATTAATTCTTTGTACTTCTTTCCAGTTTCCTCTCATAGCCATTTGTTTTTTCATTTCCATCAATGTGTTCATATCCATCTTTTTCACCCGACGAAGCTTTTTTTTAAATAGAATGTATTCTAATCTGGTTTTGTTTTATCTCCGTTACCGAGAAATAGATTTCTACAAACATTTCAACGGTCTTATTTTTGCATAAAGTTTTATATAACTTTCTATTTTTTTGTGTATCAGACTATTCTATTGGTGTCCTGAACTTTATAAATATTTATATAGTATAATAT